>NZ_JBEXLR010000112.1:0-20000 GCF_040610095.1 Micromonospora sp. NPDC004540 | reverse complement strand
GGGTCGACCATCGGTCGACCCGCCCCCCGCGCGCTCTACGTCAGCGCTTCTCGGCCTCGTCGTCCACGGTCGGACGCTGGGCCGGCACCGTCGGCTCCTCGTCGGTGCGCCAGTTCGTCGACGCCGGCGGGATCTCGTCGCTCAGCGGGCCGCCCTGCCGATCGACCTCGAACTGCTCGTCCGTCGCCGGATCCGCGCCCCGCTCCTCGACGGGGGTCGGGACGTCGGCCCGGTGCCGCGCCTCGCCCACCGTGGCGGCCGCTGCGCCACGACCCATCAGCGCGCCACCGATCAGCAGCGCCAGGCCCAGCACGGCCAGCCCGATCGGGACGTAGACGCTCAGCAGTCGGAGGCTGTCCCGGCTGTCCTTGGCCCGGTCCGCCGAGGCCTTGATGGTCGCCTCGTTGTACGCGAAGTCGGCGTTCAGCAGCGTGGTCGGGGAGCCCACGTTCGGGTTCAGCACCTTCTTCTGCACCTCGCGCACCTTGATGAACGACCCGGTCACCGGGTCCACCCAGACCGTCCGCTGGTTGCTGTAGACGACCTTGCCGTCGGTCGCGCCCGGCGCGAACGTGGCCAGCAGCGGGGTGAGCCGCCCCGAGTCGAGGTTCAGCGGCTCGTCCGTGATCACCTGCTCGAACCGGTAGGTCTCGATGCCCTCGATGTTCTCCGTACCGGCGAACTTCGCGTCCCGGACGGCCCGCAGGTCACGGTCGAAGATCTGGTAGTCCTTCTTCTCCGTGTTGAACGGGAACTTGTAGATCTGGCCGGCGAACCTGATCCCCTTGTCCTGCTCGCCGGCGTCGTCAAGCCACTGACCGTTCCACTCCTGCGCCGCGCCGGAGACCCGGTCCAGGGCCAGCTGGGCGCCGTACGCGCTGACCAGCTGGCCGTTGTCGACCCGTTCCACGGTCTGGCCGACCTGCCACACCACGGCCTTGCCGTCGAGGTCTCCGGTCAGGTCCGCCGTCTCCTTGGGGAGCGGGGTGACCAGGACGGTGGACTTGAGGGTACCGTTGTTGATCTTGATGGACCCGTCGTTGATCTGGAGGAACTCCGCGTTGGTGGCCTCCGCCACCGAGGTCGAGGAATCCAGATCGTAGGGGAGCTTGGCCAGCGCAGGGGTCACGACGAACACCAGCCCGGCGGCCAGCGCCAGGAGCAGTACGCCAACCCCGAACAGCACGGCACCGAGGGCGCGGTGCTTCATTTTTCCTCCCTGGAGGAGCTCATTATCGTCGATGTAGATCAGCGAGATGGCCGCGAGGTTACTACTTAGTCACATCGCGACGCGACCCCCGGTCAGCCCCACTTTTCCCGCCTCAGCCGGTGAATCATCGGTACCGACGGCCGCCTGCCCGAGCCCGTCCGGCTGCCCACCGGCACGCCGGAGCACGAGCAGGAAGTTCCACGAGCCGATCTCGCGCGCTCCGGGGACCCGCACGATCCAGCGGCCCCACCAGGGGTGATAGCGGGGCAGGGCGTCGAGCACCTCGACGTCGGTGTTGCCCCGCGTCCAGCGCAGCGCGTCGGAGATGGAGACGGGGAAGAGGGTCTCGCGGAAGCGGTTCTTCGGCGGACGCCCCGTCCGCCGCTGGTAGCGCCGCCGGGCCCGGTCCCCGCCCAGGTAGTGCCAGGGTGCGGTCTCGTGCCCACCCCAGGGCGACAGCCACGGGGTGAACGAGACGAAGAGAATGCCGCCCGGCCGGGTCACCCGGGCCATCTCGTCCAGCATCCGGTGCGGCTCGGAGACGTGTTCCAGCACGTTCGACGAGAAGCAGACGTCGACGCTGCCGGTGCGCACCGGCAGCGCGGTGCCACTGCCGCGCAGCATGCCGGCGGCGGACCCGGCCGCGGAGAAATCGCCGACGTCCGGGTCGAGACCGACGTAGTGCGCGCCGGCCGCGCGGAAGGCCTGCGCGAAGTAGCCCGGGCCACCGCCCACGTCGAGCACCGTCCGCCCGGCCAGCGGGGTGTAGCCGGAGACCTGTCGCACCGAATCGTCGGCCAGCAGGCCGTAGAAGTGGTCGGGGTCGGTCTGCTCGACCAGGAACGCCCGGAACAGGGTCACCGAACGACCCAGGGTGGCGAACCGGCGGCGGGCCGCCCGTTCCTGCGCAGCCGTCATCGCACTACCGTCCCGTCCTCGTCCTCGCCGGCGACCGGCGGGTCGCCGGTCCCCGGGACTGTCACCCGCGCCGGCGCGGCGTCTCCGACCGGCCCGCCGGCGTCCTCCGGGGGCCGGCCGGCGTCCTGGTTCGGCGGCGCGCCGGGGACCGGCACCACCGCCGCCACCACCGCGCCGATCGCCACGAGCATCGCCGCCTGCACCCACGTGCCGTACGCCCATTCCTGGCCGTGGCCCCGCAGCCGGCCCGCCACCGCGGTGACCGTGGCCAGGGTCAGGCCGCCGAAGACCACCACGGGCAGCGCGCGACGGGCGAGCTGGCGCAGCAGCATCGCGGCGAGCACGATCGCCACCGGCAGCACCCCGCCCAGCGCGGCGAGCAGCACCACCAGCAACGTGCCGATCAGCCAGGGCGCCCCCTCGGCCGCCACCTGCGCCCCGTCCGCGATCCTTCGACGCACCGGCCAGGCGGCCAGCAGCACCACGACGAGAACGCTCAGCGCGCCGCCGGCCAGCCCGCCACGGTAGGCGCGGTCCGGGGCGAACGTCAGGTGCACCTCGCCGCCGGCACCCGCCGGCAGCACCCACGCCTGCTGCCACCCGTCGACCCGGGTCGTCGGCAGGGTCCGTCCGTCCATCGTGGCCGTCCAGCCGGCGTTCGCGTTCTCCGGTACGACGAGCAGCGCGTCCTCCCCGGCCCCCACCCTCACCCGGCGGTCGGCCGGCGCCCAGTCCAGCACCGAGACGTCCCGGTGCCGGGGTGCGGCGGCCGCGGCCCCGGCCGGGCGCAGCGTGACGTCCTGCGCCACGAAGCCGCGCGACGGGGAGGTGGCCAGGCGGTGGCCGCCGGCCGGCAGGTCCACCACCGCGCCCGTCTCCCCGCACAGGGTCACCGCCATCGGCACGCCGGCGACGGCGTCACGCAGGGTGCCGGCGACCGCCGTCTCGTACCGGAAGCCGTCGAGTTCGACGGTGGGGCCGGCACCGCACGGCGCGGCGAGCCGGGTCTCCGCGGGCAGCGGCCGCAGCAGGTCGTGCAGGCCCGGGACCTCGACCTCGGCGATGCCGACGGTCGCGGTCCAGCCGTTGCCGCGCCGGTCCGCCACCCGGTCGACGGCCTCCCGCACGCTGATCTCCAGTCGGTCGGTGCGCACCGCGGCCAGGCGGACCAGACCGTCGGCGCCGACCGGCACCAGCTGGACCCGGCCGCCCGCGCGCACCTCGACCCGCTTGGGCAGGGAGCCCACGGGCGATTCCGCCGGGCGCAGCCGCAACTGGTCGATCCGGCGCTTCCCGTGCCAGCTCAAGGTGATCGTCGGACGCAGGTCACCGGTGTCGGCGAGCCAGGCGGTGCCGGGATCACCGTCGACGGCCGCCCACGGCGCCACCGACGCGTCCCCGGCCAGGTACGACGAGGCGTCCGCGGTGACCGGCGCACCGGCGAGGGCCAGCACGCCCCCGGGGCGGGCCACGGCGGTGACCGTCAATTGGTACTGGCCCGGCGCCGCGCTGCGGAACAGCCGGTCCACGCCGAGCGGCTCCTCGCCGACCCGGGCCAGGAAGCGGTCGCACCGGATGACCGTGCCCGCCGCTCGGATCCCCGAGCCGGCCGTCATGGCGCCGGAGCCCGTGGTCGGCTCGGCGGACGGGACCGCGTCGGAGCCGGGGGCGGCCGCCGGGAAGCAGGCGGGCCGGCCGGCCGAACCCCGACTGAACGACCAGGAGACCGGGCCGGTGCGGGCGGGCAGGTCGGTGGGGACGCGCAGGGCCCGGTGGGGCGTGGTGCCCGGAACCGAGAGCTCCCGGATGCCCACCCCGCCGTCGAGCCGGTCGCCGGCCACCGCGAGCACCGTGACCCGGATCGTGCTGGTGACCCCCGGCAGGGTGTAGTACGTCTGGGCGCCCAGCCCGGCGGCGACGTCGTGGTCGACCGAACCCCGGTCGGTGCTGACCCGGAACCGGGTGACCGGCCAACCGACCCCGAGGTCGTCGACGAACGACAGCGAGACCTGGCCCACCTGGCGTGGGGTGTCCAGGTCCAGCTGGAGCCACTGCCCCACCGGCCCGGTGAGCGGCGCGGAGTGCCAGGAGGTGCCGGCGTCGCCGTCCACGGCGGCGAACGGCAGGTGCGACGGGTCGGCGGCGGCCAGGTTGTCCACGAAACTGGCCGCCGTGGAGGCGGTCACGTCGCGGATCCCCTGATACGTCGCGACCGTCTGGTGTTTCTGACCGGAGAACGGCAGCAGGTCGAGGGCGACCCGCCCCTGCCGTCCCGCCTCCGTCGCGGTCAGCGTCTGGCTGAGGTTGTCCCGGACCCGGCCGATGTCCCGTTCCCGCCGGCGCAGCCCGTCGGTGACGATCCACCGCCCGTCGGCCGCCTCCGACCCGCTGCCGGCCCGGTCGCCGGCGAGCACCACCGGCTGGTCCTGTCGGACCAGGCCCTGTTCGAGCAGGGGCAGCAGCGACTCCGGGCCGCCGCTGACCGTGGGCACGTCGGCGGTGAGCACCGCGGACGCCGCGGGCACGGAACGCTGGACCTCGTACACCTCGATCGCCGGCAACGTGCCGGTGCCGTCGTCCACCGGGCTGCCGGGCGTCCGGTCGACCGCGCCGGTCGTGCCGAAGGTGGCCACCCGGGCGATCCCGGGCGACCCGTTCAGCGCCCGGCGCAGCACCGCCACCGGAGGGGCGTCCGCCTGGGTCCGGTCGATGTCGTTGCGCAGCAGCAGATGGCGGAAGCCCGAGCGGGCCAGGAAGTCGGCCAGGCCGGCCGACCCCCGCCCGCCGGACAGCACCGTCTCGACGGTGTCCATCATCCGGGTGTTGCCGGCCGAACCGAGCGGGATCTGGTGCCGCACCGCCCAGGGCGCTCCCGCCAACGACTGCAACGGTTCGTCGATCGTCCGTCCCCAGTCGTACTGGCCGAAGCCGGAGCCGGGCACCATCAGGGTGCGGGCCAGGGCGTCCCGGTCGGCGAGCCAGGTGGCGGCGGCCCGCCAGTGCGGCGGCAGGTCCGACCAGCCGGGGCCGGGACGCAACAGCCCCGTCCAGGCCGGCGCGGCCGCGCCGACCAGCAGCAGGAACACCGGTACGAACACCAGCGGGCGCAGCCGCAGCCCGGGGCGGCGCCGGCGGGCCGCGGTGTGCAGCCGGGTGGCCCAGGCGTCCACGCCGTGGGCGAAGCCGAGCATCAGCGGCAGCCGCAGCACCGGCTCCAGCTTGTGCACGTTCCGGAACGGCGCCAGCGGGCCGTCGAGCAGGTCCCGGACCTGCTCGGAGAGCGGGCTGTCCAGGCTGCCGACGTAACCCATCGTGAGCAGGGTCAGCCCGGCCAGGAAGCCGAGCACCAGGAAGCGGCGCTCGGGCAGCAGGTTGCCGGCCAGCCCGGCCAGGCCGACCAGCGCCACCACCGCGGTCAGCGCCATCAGCACCGGGTGGTCGATCAGCAGCCAGCCCGCCGGCCACCACGGGTCGCCCTGGACGATGTACGCCACCCACTGGTTGGTGCCGCGTACCGCCTGGAAGAGCGAGGCGACGGCGGTGGTCGTGGTGGACGACTCGATGTAGTCCAGGAACGGCAGGCTGTACTCGCCGAGCAGCAGCAGCGGCACGATCCACCAGAGGCAGACCCCGACGACGCAGAGGCACCACCAGCCGACCAGCCGCAGGTGGGCGGCGTCCCACCGCCGGGTGAGCAGCCACACCCCGGGCAGCACCAGGGCAAGCAGCACCACGGCCGCGTTGATCCCGCCCATGCCGAGCACGGCCAGCGCGGACAGCGCGGCGGCCCGGCGCGGCGAGCCGATCCGATGCACCCGGACCAGCGGCAGCAGCACCCACGGCAGCAGGGCGGCGGAGAGGACCTCCGAGGAGAGCGCGCCGATCTCGGTGAGCATCCGGGGAGCAAGCGCGTAGCCGAGCGCGGCCGCGTACCGGGTCGGCTCGGTGCCGATCCGCATCGTCCGGGCCAGCAGCAGCAGGCCGTAGAAGGCGGCGCAGAAGAGCAGCGCGCACCAGAGCCGCTGGGTGATCCACGGCGGCACGCCGAGCAGCTGCCCCGCCGCGAAGAACGGCCCCATCGGGAAGAGGTAGCCGTACGCCTGGTTCTGCAGCTCGCCGGAGGTGGCCTCCGGGTTCCACAGGTGCAGCGCCCGGGCCAGGAAGTGCACGGGGTTCGCCGCCAGGTCGAGCTTGGTGTCGAAGGTGACCTGGCCGGGTCGCTGGGCGAACGAGACGGCGGTGAGCAGCAGCAGGCAGAGCGCGGTGGCCGGGGCCTCGCGGACCGGCCGGAGCACCCGCGCCACGACACGCGACGGCATCGTGGTCACCGCCGGCACTCCGGCGGCAGGCAGCTCAGCGCGGCCAACGCGGAGAAGAAGATCTGCCGCATGCCCTTCGGCTGGTCGGTGCGGAACACCTGGCCGCCGGTCACCTTCGCGATCGCGTTCAGCTCGTCGGGGTCGACGTCCCGACCGAGGCCGATGAAGAGGATCGGCAGCGGCCGGCGCGGGTCCTGGAGGGCCTTGAGCTCGGCGAGGAACTTCGTCCGTCCGATGCTCTCGGCGTCCTCGTTCCGGCCGTCGGTCATCACCAGCACCAGGTTGATCCGGCCCGGGGTCCAGTGCCGCCGGGCGTCCCGGTACGCGGCCAGCGTGGTGTCGTACAGGCCGGTGCCGCCGTTCGGCTTGACCTTCACCTCGCCCAGCCGCCGGTCCAACGCGGCCCGCTGGGCACGCAGCGGCCGGACCGGCAAAATCTCCTGGTAGTCCCGATCCCCGTCGACCTTGGTGGCGAAGACCCAGACGCCCAGCTCGGTGTTGTCCAGCAGCAGCCCGGCCCCCTCCCGGGCGGCGGCGAGGGTGACGTCGAGCCGGGTGCCACCACCGGGCACCCGGACGGCCATCGAACCCGAGATGTCCAGCACGGTCAGGATCCGGGCGCTGCGCTGCACGCCGCTCCACCCGGTCAGCATCTCGGTGACGGTCTCCTCGGCGGGCAGCGGAACCGGATCGCGGCGGTCCGGGCTGAGCCGACCGTCACGCGGCATCGCCGGCGGGTAACCGGCGGCGGTACGGAAGCCGTACCCGGTCAGCACGTCCCGGGACGCGGTGGTGAGCAGGTCACTGAGGAAGCCGGCCGCCGCGTCACGGACCGCGTCGGGGGTGCCGGGCAGCACCACGTACGGCAGGTCAAGATCGGGGACGGCGACCTCGGAGTACGCGGCGACCAGCTTGTCCGCGCCGGTCAGCGCGTTGTGTTCGAGCACCGCCTGCTCGGTGGTGGCGACCGCGTCCGAGCGGCCGGGCAGCCCGGCGTCCGGGGGCAGCGAGGTCGTGCCGTCGGCCGGGCTGAAGGTCCGGCCGGCCAGTTTGCGCAGCGTCGCCGCCACCGCGCCGCCCGGGTCGCGCGCCCCGGCGGCCAGCGCCCGGACGCCGAGCAGCGCCCCGACCCCGGCCGGATCGACGGCCGGATCGGGCAGCCCCACCTTCGCCGCGTCGGCCTTCGGGCCGACCAGCGGCCGCCAGGTCAGCGGCCGCGCCGGCCAGCCCGACCTGCGGGCGACCGGCTCGGTCACCGCCAGCACCACCGCGGTCCTCGCCACCGAGGTGCCCTGCCCGGGCACCTCGAACGCCCCGGTGGAGCGGGCGCGGCGCAGCCAGAACGTGGACTCGGGCAGCCAGGCGTCCGCCACGTCGGCGCCGTTGGCCAGCTCCATGGCGACCTCGTCGGACTCCCGGGCCTGCACCACCAGCGCCACGCACGGCTGCCGGCCGACGGTGGCACGGGCGATCCGGTCCACGGCCGGGGCGACCACCGGGGCGGCAGCCACCCGTAGGCGTACCCGCTGGAGGCATTCCGGCGTGCTGCGCTCGTCGCGCAGCCAGACGAATCCGCCCCAGCCGATCAGCAGCAGCGCGAGGGCCGCGCTGAGCAGCACCACCGGGGAACGACGGGCGAGGATTCGCGCCGGGACGTCGGGCACCACGACCGGCCACCTCCTCGCCACTTCGCCAAGCCGGCAGGCGCCGGCCGCAGGTCACGGGTATCGCGGACCGGCCTGACCGGTTACGCCACCGGCGGCGCACGGTTCCGCGCTGACACACCCTGCCAAGCTTTCGGGTCCCCGGCAAACCCCCGGTCGACGAGCTGTTATCCGATCGTCGCTGCCGACACGACCCATTGCGTAGGCGCGCTCCGCCGCCCTAGGGTGGCGCGATCGTGCCGTTACCGATCGGTAGGAGCAGCGTGGACAGGTCCGGCAGCACCACCGCGCGCCACGTGCTGTTCCTCAACTGGCGCGATACGAGCAACCCCGAGGGCGGCGGCTCCGAGGTCTACATCGAGCGGATCGCCGCCGAACTGGTCGCCGCCGGTCACCGGGTGACCCTGCTCTGCGCCGCCCACGAGCGGGGCGCGGCGGAGGAGATCAACGCCGACGGCACGCGGGTGCTGCGCCGCGGCTCCCGGCACACCGTCTACGCCCGCGCCGCGCTCACCTGTCTCGCCGGCCGGTTCGGCCTGGGCCCGCTGGCCCGCCGTCGCCTCGGCCGGCCGGACCTGGTCGTCGACGTGTGCAACGGGGTGCCCTTCTTCGCCCCGCTCTACGCCGGGCGCCCGGTGCTCGCCCTGGTGCACCACGTGCACCGGGAGCAGTGGCCGGTGGTCTTCGGGCCGGTCATGTGCCGGCTCGGCTGGTGGATCGAGTCCCGGCTGGCGGTGTGGCTCTACCGGCGGTGCCGCTACGTCACGGTCTCCGAGGCGAGCCGGGCCGAGCTGGCCGAGCTGGGCGTGGACCGCGAGCGGATCGACGTGGTGCCCAACGGCACCCCGCCGGTGACCGGCGCCCCACTGCCCCGGACGCCCCACCCGTCGCTGCTGGTGCTGGGGCGGCTGGTTCCGCACAAGCGGGTGGAGATCGCCCTGCGTACGGTGGCCGAGCTGAGGGAGGAGCTGCCGGACCTGGAGCTGGTGGTGGCCGGGCAGGGCTGGTGGGAGCAGCCGCTACGGGAGCTCTGCGACTCCCTCGGCATCGCCGACCGGGTGCGGTTCACCGGCTTCATCAGCGAGGAGGAGAAGCACGAAGTGCTCTCCTCCAGCTGGCTGGCCCTGACCCCGTCACTGAAGGAGGGCTGGGGGCTGACCATCGTCGAGGCCGCCGCCCGGAGCACCCCGACGATCGCGTTCCGCTACGCGGGCGGCGTCGCCGAGGCGATGGTCGACACGGAGACCGGGCTGCTGGTGGACGACGAGCGGGAGTTCACCGAGCGGGTCCGGGAGCTGCTCTCCGACGACGTGCGGCGCAAGGTGATGGGCGAGGCGGCGCTCGCGCACGCGGCCCGGTTCACCTGGGCGGCGACGGGTGCCCGCTTCGCGCAGCTGGTCGCCGGGCTCACCGCCGCCCGGTAGGCGCACACGCGGCCGGGGCGCCCGCATCGGCGGACGCCCCGGTCGGCGCTTGTCAGCGGGTGCCGTACAGGGTGGTCTCGGAGCTCTGCTCACTCACCGTGCTGGTTTTGGCGACCTCGTTGGCGGACGGGCTGAGCGCATTCGCCAGACCGACGCTGCCGAGCATGCCGAGCACGACCCCGAGTACCCCGACGGCGACGAACGCGGGCAGGTTCCTCATCCACCTTCTCCTTCCGCGGGACTCGCGTGCCGGGACGCTACCACGCGTCGCAGCCCCCGCGCAGCGGCCGAAAAACCGATGGTCAACACCACCGTTCCGGCCAGCAGGTGGGCCAGTCCGACCCGGCCGGGACCGTTCGTCGTCGCCGGAGCCGTCCAGTCCGGGTTCTCGTAGAGGGTCAACTCCGGTCCGGCATGCGCCAGACGCAGCCCGACCAGCGAAGACGCCGGCACCGGCGGCCCGGACGCCCGCTGCACCAGCACCCAGCGCACGCCGGTCCCGGCCAGCGGCCGGCCGGCGGTGAGCAGGGCCCGGACCCGGGCGGCCCGGGGATCCTCCCCGCCGACGGCGAGGTCGCCGACGCGCAGGGTGTCGTCGATCAGCACCGGCGTCGACAGGTACCGGGGCGCCGGGTCGATCACCACCTGCCCACGGTTCCAGGCGTACCGCTGGTACTCCTGGAACGGCAGGGAGAGCACCTCGCCCGGACGGTCGGCCACCTGTCGGGCCACCGTCGCCCAGTCGGCGGGGTAGTCGACGGGCCGCAGCCGGCCGACCGCCCCGAAGGCCAGGTCGGGCAGGACCGCGACCGGCAGCAGCGCGGCGCCGACCAGCAACACCCGCCCGACGGTCGCGTCGAACCGGGTGGCGAGCCGGTCGGCCAGCCGTTCCGCGCCGAGCGCCCCGGCCACGGCGAGGGCCAGCGCGTACGGCACCAGCAGCTTCTGCCCGTCGCGGATCAGCCCGGCGCCGGGGACCGTGTCGACCAGCCGGCCGAGCAGGGCGGCCCCACCGGGGAGCACGCCGAGCGCCGCGACCAGCCACGACCCGACCGCCAGCAGGCCGAGCCGGCCGGCCGCACCGGCCGGCCACCGCCGGCGCAGCAGCGGCACGCCGTACCCGGCGACGAGCAGCAGCAGCGCGGTGGCCAGCGGCACCACCGCGGCCTGCCGGGACATCGGGACCGTCAGCCCGTTCCAGATCCCGCCGGTGCCGGCGAGCGCGACCAGCGGCCCCGCCCAGTTCTCGGCGCGGGCGGCGAAGGCGGCCACCCCGGCCGGGTCGGAACGGCCACCGGTGGCGCTGCCCGCCCCGGCCACCAGCCAGGGCGCGTTGAGCAGGACCGTCGCCACCAGCGCCATGCCCGCCCGACGAACGGCGCCGGGGTACCGGCCGGGCAGCAACACCGCCACCGCCGCCAGGGCGAGCATGCCGCCGGTCGGGGTGATCGCGGCGACGGCGGCCGCGAGGAGCAGCCGGGGCACCGCCCCGGGCCGGCCCGCCCGCACGTCGAGCGCCGCCGCCACCAGCCAGGGCAGCATCGCGTACGCCAGCAGCAGCCCCCACTGCCCGATCAGCAGCCGCTCGGCGAGGTACGGCGTCCAGACGTATCCGAGCGCGGCCACCACCCGTACGGCGGTCCGGTCGGTCGGCACCAGCCGGGCGGCGCCGAGCGCGGCCAGCCAGAGGATCGCCACCAGCACCAGCCGTTGCAGCAGCCAGCCCGGCATCAGCTGGGTGACGAGCGCGACCACGGCGTCCTGCGGCACGGCCCGGGGCAGCGCCGAGGCCGGGGCGATCACGTCCCAGCTCAACGCCTGGCGGGGCACGAAGACCATGTCGTAGCGGAGCACGTAGCCGGGTAACGCCAGGGGCGCGAGCACCACCGCCGTCACGGCGGCGGCCACGCCGTGCGGCACCAGCCGTTCGCGCATCCGTCGACCTCACCCTGCCCGCCCGGCGCGCCCCGCGCCGCCCTGGTCCGGCGGCCACTGTACGCGGCGCCCGCCCGGCCCTGACGTCCCCTGAACCACCCGTTGACCTGATGGGACGCCCGGTGGCCGGTGTGGCAGTCTTCCCGCCATGGCATCGACCGGCACGCCCACCACCCCCGACGGCCCCGGCCTCCTCGGCGGCTGGACGCGCGTTCATCCCATCCGAGCGGCGGCGGTGGCGATGATCCTGGTCAGCCTGGTCTGGCGGGCGCAGCTCGCGTCTCGCGGCTACCTCGCGGTCGACGACTACGTGCTGATCGCCCGCGCCGGGGAGTCCGACCTGACCCCGGGCTTCCTGCTCACCCTCTACAACAACCACTTCATGCCGGCGGCGCTGCTGATCACCTGGCTGGTGACCCGGGCGGCCGGCCTCGCCTACTGGCCGTACGTCCTGCTCCTCACCGCCGCCCAGGCGGTGCTGGCGGTGAGCTTCGCCCGGCTGCTCCGCACCCTGGTGCGCCCCGGCTGGGCGCTGCTGGTGCCGCTGGCGGTGTTCCTGTTCAGCCCGCTCACCCTGGAGGCGACCTCCTGGTGGGCGGTCGGGGTGAACATGCTGCCGATGCAGATCGCCATGGTGCTCGCGATCGGCGCCCAGGTCCGGTACGTGCGCACCCGCCGGAAGCGGCACCTGGTGAGCCTCGCCCTGGCGGTGTTGTTCGGGCTGATCTTCTTCGAGAAGGCACTGCTGGTGGTGCCGCTGGTCTTCCTGCTCACCGCGTTCCTCTTCGTCGGCGGCCCGCCCGTCCGGGCGGTGCTGTCCACCGTTCGTCGGTACTGGCCGTCCTGGCTGGTCCTGACCGCCCTCTCGCTCGGCTTCCTGGCGCTCTACGGCTCCCGGGCGGAGTCGTCCCTCCGCCGGCCGGACTCGCTCGGGGAGGTGCTGTCGTTCCTCTGGCAGTTGCTCGGCTCCACCGTGGTACCGGGTCTGCTCGGTGGGCCGTGGCGCTGGCTGCCGGCCGGTGACGGAGCCCCGGTGACCGCCCCGCCGGAGCTGGGCCGGTGGATCGCCTGGGCGGCCTTCCTGGTGCTGGTGGTGCTGACCGTACGGCTGCGCCGGGTCGCCGGCCGGGCCTGGCTGCTGCTCGCCGCGTACCTGACCCTGGTGACCGCCCTGCTGGCCGCCACCCGGCTCGGCTCGATCTACAGCGACGTCGCCGGTGCCGTCCCCCGGTACGTCAGCGACGTCGTGGTGGTGGCCGCCCTCTGCATCGGCGTCGCCCTGCTCGGCCTCCGGCCCGCGCCGGACCACTCTTCCCCGGCCGACCCGCCCCCGCCGAACCGGGACGGCGGCCCCCACCCGGACACGGGCGACGAGCGAGCCGACGCCGAGTCGGGTCAGGTGCCGGCCGAGGACGCCTCGGCGCAGGTGACGGCCGACGGTGAGCGCGACGACCTGGTGCCCGCGGAAGCCGAACCCCGGGTCGCCGTGCCGGCCGCCACCTACCGCGGTCACGGCGTCCTCCACGCCGAGTACGACAACGACGATCTTCCGGCCCTGGACCGTCCGTCCGCGGCGCGACCGTTCGACGCGCCACCGCGGCGCACGGACGCCGTCACCGGGTCGACGGCGACCCCGGCGCTTCCGCCCAGCCCGGCACCGGACCACCCGGTCCCGGTGGACGGGCGCACCGCCGGGCCGCTCAGCCCGCCGGACAAGCTCACCGCGACACCGGAACAGCCGCCGTACACCGGCGGGCGCGACCCCGACGACCCGCCGCTCCCGGCGGTGCTGGCGCGTCACCGGGAGGCGGTCTCCGCCGGCCTGGCCCTCGCCCTGGTCGCCGCGGGTCTCGGTACCGCGTGGACGACGGCCCGTTTCGGTGACGAGTGGGCGGTCAAGAGTGGGCGCACCTACCTGGACACGGTGCGGACCGAACTGGCGGCGGCCCCGCCCGACACGGTCTTCTTCGACCAGCCGGTGCCGGGTGACGTGGTGCCGCTGCTCTCCGCGCCGTACAACCGGCAGTCGACGTTCTTCCACGCCCTGCCGGAGCGGCCGGTCTTCGTCACCGAGGCGGAGAACCCGTCGCTCTTCGACAGCACCGGCCGGATCAGCCCGGTGAAGGTCGACGGCCCGACCGCCCAGCCCGGCCCGGAGCAGGCGTGCGGCTGGAAGGTCACGGGCGGCGAGACGGCACGGCTGCCACTCACCGGGCCGCGCGACGACTGGTTCTGGGTGGTCCGGATCGGCTACCTCAGCTCTGGCGAGACCACGGGCACCTTCCGCCTCGGCGGGAAGGAGAAGCGGTTCCCGGTGAAGACCGGGCTGCACCAGATCTTCTTCGAGTTCACCGGCGGCGGGGACACCGTCGAGCTGAGCGTCGACGATCCGGGCGTGACGCTCTGCACCAACGAGGTCGCGATCGGCACCCCGACCCCCCAGCAGTGACGCGCCGGCGGGGGCCGTCGGTCACGCCGGCCGGAACAGCACCGAATTGACGTACCGCGGGCGAGGCCAGAGCACCCGGCGGGCGAAGCTCTGCCCCACCCGGACGATCGCCTCACGCTGGTGGCGGCCGAGGTCGAAGTCCGCCAGCGGCACCCAGTTGCGCCCCGGCAGCACGTACCCCCGGTAACCCCAGCCGCTGAGCAGCTCCAACAGCGGCTCGACCGGCTGGATCCGCTCCTCCACCTCGATGAGCAGCGCCGGGCGGTCGCGGCGGATCGTCTCGGCCGCGCCGCGCAGCGCGGGCAGCTCGTGCCCCTCGATGTCGAGCTTCACGAAGCGCACGTCGGCCAGGCCGAGGGAGTCGAGCGTGATTCGAGGCACCTGGATCGCGTTGCCCAGCGTCGGGTCTTCCAGCGAAGAGGTGCCGACGATCGCGCCACCGTCCGGAACGTGCAGCGACGCGTTGCCCGGGTGGTCGGAGACGGCCGCCTCGACCACCTCGACCGTCGGGAACGCCGCCCGCAGTTGCCGGGCCAGGGCCGGAGTGGGCTCGACCGAGACGACCCGGTCGGCGCGGCGCAGCAGGCGGGCGGTCCAGGGGCCGTACCAGGCGCCGACGTCGACCGCCGTGCCACCACGTGGCACGAAGTCGGCCAGCCGGGCCAGCTCCGGCTCCACCCGGGGATAGACCAGCCGGATTCCGTTCGCCACCCACCGCTCCGGGAGCTTCGCGGCCAGGCCGGAGGTCGCTGCCGCGGCCTCGTTCGTCGACGTCACGGGCAGCACACTAGCCCCTTCCCGGCGGCGGGGGCAGGGGTCGCGGGTGCGGGGCTTACGGGCCGGCCGGCGGACCGGTACCGTTCCCCCGGTCGGGCGCGGCTCCGGCCGGTTTTCGGCCGCGGTCTTCAGAGCAGGGCGGGCCATTCGAGGCGGCATGACACAGACGATCGGCAGGGACGCCGGCGTGGGGCGGCTCGGGGCCGCCGGCGCCGCCGTCACGGTCGCCACCATGCTGACCAACGCGCTCGCCTACCTGGTGCCGGTGCTCGGCGCCCACCGGCTCGACCCGGCCGATCTGGGGGCGCTGGCGACCGTGCTCGCGCTGGGCGCCATCGCGGCCGTGCCGGGATTCGGCCTCCAGATCGCCGTCGCGGTGCACCGGGCGCGGAGCGGGCCCACCCGCACCAGCCGGTTGGCGCTGCTCACCGCCGCCGTCACCGCGGCGGTCACGGTGGTCGCGGCGCCGGTGCTGACCGTGCTGCTGCGGCTGCCGGTGGCGCTGACCCTGCTGCTCGCGGCGACCACCTTCGCCACCGTGCTGGCCGGCCGGTGGCTCGGCGAACTCCAGGGTGACCAGCGCTTCCTCCGGCTCTCCGCCGCGATGACGGTGCTCGCCGTCGGCCGGTACGGCGGCCTGGTCGTCGGGCTGGCGCTGGGCGGGGACGCGGTCACCGCGCTGGCGCTCGCCGCCGTCACCGGCCTCCTCGTGCTGCCGCTGCTGGCCCGCCTCGCCGCCGGCGGCCGGCCGACGACCGTCGCCGAGCCCGGGCAGCGCGACCTGCGCTCCGGGGACGTGATGACCGCGTGCGCGGCCACGCTGGCAACGCTCACCATCTCGTACGCCGACCTGATCCTGGCCCGCCAACTGCTGCCGGCGGTCGGCTCCGGGGCGTACGCGGTCGGCGCGGTGCTGACCAAGGGCGCGCTCTGGGCGCCGCAGGTCGTGACGCTGCTGGTGCTGCCCCGGCTGGCCCGGGGCGACCGGCGGGCCCGGGCGCTGGGCCTGGCGGTCATCCTCGCCTGCGGGTCGGTGCTGGTGGCCGCCGCGGCGTTCGGCGGGGAGTTGGCGTTCCGGCTGGCCGGCGGCGCCGACTACCTGCACCTGGCCGGCGAGGCGCCGCTCTTCGTCGCCACCGGCGCCCTGTACGCGGTCGTCTTCATGCTGGTCAACGACCGGGTGGCCAGCGGCGCCCGGTTCCCCGCGGCACCGCTCTGGGCGGCCACCGTGGGGCTGGCCGGGGCGGCCCTGCTGGTCGCTCCGCGTACGGTCGAGGGGGTCCTCGGCTGCGCGCTGGCCACCGCGGCGCTGACCGCCGCCGTGATGGCCTGGCTGGCCCTCCGTCCGCGGCGCTGACGCGCCGGTCCCGGCGCTCAGTCGTCGGCGGCCAGCCAGCCGTGCAGCAGGTGGTGGTCGATCGAGTCGATCCGGCCCAGCGGCCGGCCCGCCGCCACCCGCTCCCGCAGCTCCGCCCGGGTGAACCAGCGCGCGTCGACCACCTCGTCGCCGTCCACCCGCACCTCGGTCGAGGCCGCCGTCGCGCGGAAGCCGACCATCAGCCCCGCCGGGAACGGCCACGCCTGCGACCCCTGGTACGCCACGTCGACCACCGTCACCCCGGCCTCCTCGGCCAACTCCCGGCGCACCGCGTCCTCCAGGCTCTCGCCGACCTCCACGAAGCCCGCCAGGGTCGACCAGGAGCCCTCCGCCGCGCCCCGGTGCCGGGCCAGCAGGCAGCGCTCCGGCTCGCCGGGCGCCTCGACCAGCACGATGACCGCCGGCTCGATCCGGGGGAAGAGCAGCCGCCCGCAGCCGGCGCCGGTGCAGGACCGCGTGTGGCCGCCGTCGCGGGCCACTGTCGCCGCCCCGCAGCCGCCGCAGAACCGCTGGCCCCGGTGCCAGTGCAGCAATCCCTTGGCGTACGCCTGCACGGCCGCCTCGGCGGCCCCCAGCCCGCCCACGAGGGCCCGAACATCCACCGCCTCGGCGGCGCCGGCCAGCGCGCACGCCTCGGCCTCGCCCCGGCCGGAGAGGTCCACGGCGAACAGCGCCCGGCCGGCGTCCAGCCCGAGGAAGACCGTCTCGTCGGCGGCGGCGCGCAGCTCGGCCGCTCCGGCCGCGGAGCGGCGCACCGGCGCCCGGTCTGCCGAGACGAGGCAGCGGTCCCGCCACAGCGGCAGCAGCACGCTCTCCGGGTCGGTCAGCCGCGCGGCGATCCACCCCGGGTCGGCGCGCAGCGCCCCCGCCCGGTCCAGCCAGCCACCGCCGTACGCCAGGGTCCGCTCATCCGTCCGCACCCGGCCACCGTCCCACGATCCGGACCGGCGCGGGGGTCCCGCCCGGGGTGATGACGGCGACACCGGGCGGCGGCGGACCCGCGGGCCCGACGACCGCCGGGGCGGAGACTCCCGGCCGGCCCGAGCGTTGGTTACCGTAGGTGTCTCCCGTGGGAGAAGCGGTCCCCACGTGGTACTTCCGATCGAGGTTGCTGTGACGCTGTACGGCGAAAAGGTGCCTTCCGCCGACGACCGGCCCACCGTGAAGGTGGCGGCGGTGAGCTGGCCGGACGTCGAGCCGGATCCGGTCGCCGCACCGGGCGGCCCCGGGAAGCCGGGGCGGTCCCGTCGCGGGCGGATGCTGCTCGCCGGCGGCATCGTCGCCGCCGTGCTGGCCGCCGGCACCGGTCTCGGCGCCTACGCGTACGCCGGCGACGTGCCCCGGGGCACCACCGTCCTCGGCGCCGAGCTGGGCGGCCGGAGCCGGGCCGAGGCGGCCCGGGCGCTCCACGCCGAGCTGGAGCGCCGGGCGGCCGCGCTGAACGCCCCGATCACCGTCACCGTGGGCGAGAAGAGCGCCGAGCTGAAGCCGGCCGACATCGGGCTCGCCATCGACGTGGACGCCACCGTGGCGGCGGCCGCCGCCGCCGAGGCGCACCCGGTGAGCCGCCTCGTCGGCTCCCGCACGGTCGAGCCGGTGGTGACCGTCGACACCGCCCGGCTGGAGGCCGCGCTGCGCAGGGCCATGGGCGACCAGGGCCGCGAGATGACCATGCCGGCCATCATCTTCACCGGCACCACCCCGAAACCGGTCTACCCGAAGCCGGCGCTGACCGTCGACGCGGCCGGCGCGGCCCACGCGGTGAAGGCCGGCTGGCTGGCCGGCGCGCCGGTGGCCGTGCCGCTGGTCGAGAAGTGGCCGGCGAGCACCCGCGAGGAGGTCGACCGGCTCCTCGCCGAGCTGGCCCGGCCGGCCGTCGCGGCGCCCGTCACGCTCACCACCGACGGTGGCTCGGTCACCATCCCGCCGACGGCCATCGCCCGGGGCCTGCGCTTCTCGGCCGACGACGCGGGCAAGCTGACCCCCCGCGTCGACGTCAAGCGGCTGCGTACCGCGCTGGGCGACCGGCTGGCGAAGCTCGAGGTCGCGCCGAAGGACGCCGGCCTGACCATCAGCGGCGGCAAGCCGAAGGTGGTCCCGGCCCGGGCCGGCCGGCAGGTCGACGCCACAGCGCTCGGCCGCGACCTGCTCGCCGTCCTGCCGAAGACGGACGGCCGCACGGTGACCGTCGCGCTGAAGCCGGCCGAGCCCGAGCTGACCGAGGCCAAGCTCGCCGAGCTGGGCATCAAGGAGCGGGTCTCCACCTTCACCACCCGGTTCCCCGGCGGTCTCTCCTCACCGCGCAGCCAGAACATCGTCCAGGCCGCCAAGGACGTGGACGGCGCCATCGTGCAGCCGGGGGAGACCTTCTCGCTCAACGGCCACACCGGCGAGCGCGGCTACGACCAGGGCTACAAGGACGCGCCGACCATCGTGAACGGCAAGCTGGTGCCGGGCGTCGGCGGCGGCGTCTCGCAGTTCACCACCACACTCTTCAACGCCAGCTACTACGCCGGGCTGGAGGACGTCGAGCACAAGCCGCACTCGTTCTACTTCAGCCGCTACCCCGCGGTCATCGAGTCGACCATCTACTGGCCGCAGCTGGACTTCAAGTTCCGCAACAACACCCCGTACGGCGTTCTGATCGACACGTCCTACACGTCCAGCACGATCACCGTGTCGATGTGGAGCACCAAGATCTACGACAGCGTCAAGACCGAGTACGGCCCGCGCCGGAACATCACCCAGCCGAAGACCGTCTACCTCGAGCCCGGCCCGGACTGCATCGAGGCCGCCGGCGCCGTCGGCTTCGCCCAGGACGCCTTCCGGGTCATCAAGAAGGACGGCAAGGTCGTGAAGCGGGAGAAGTTCAGCTGGCGCTACGACCCCGAGCCGCGCTTCATCTGCGCCAAGCCGCCCGCCTGACGCCCGTCGGGCGCACGCACGAAGGAGCCCCGCCGGGCCACATGGCCGGCGGGGCTCTGTGCTGTCGTACGCCCTCTCAGGGCCGCGCCTCGGCCAGCCCCCGCCGTACGCCGTCCGCGTCGCGGTCGGTGCCGTAGACCGGGGTGCCCGGCTGCTGGCGCCAGCTCTCGTCGAGCGTGCCGGCGTCCACCGGGTCGAAGCCCAGCTCGTCCACCAGTTCCATGACCAGCCGCTTGGCGTCGGCGTCGTCCGCGGCCACCGGGAGCGCGATCCGGTCCGGCGTGCCCGCGGGCTTCCCGCCGTCCATCAGGTACGCGGCCTGGATGTTGTTGAAGACCTTCACCACCCGGGCGCCCTTGAGGTGGTCCGCCGTCCAGCGGCTGGAGCTGAGACTGCGGTCGAGCAGCTCGGGGATGTCGCCGTCCCGCTCGGGGTAGTAGTTGTCCGCGTCGACGACCAGCTTGCCGTCGAAGGGCGACGCCGGCAGCTTCGGCACCGCCTTGAGCGGAACGGCGATGACGACCAGCTCCGCGTCCTGGGCGGCCTCCTCGATGGTGCCGGCCGTGGCGCCGGTCTCCGCGGCGAGGTCGCTCAGGCTCTGCGGCCCGCGCGAGTTGGCCACGGTGACGTCGTGGCCCAGCGTGCGCAGTCGACGGGTGAGGGTGCCTCCGATGTGCCCCGACCCGATAATTCCGATCTTCATGACCACTCCTGCCTCCGCCAGCGCCTGGCGGTCAGTTCCGGCCGAACCATCAGCAGGTACCCCGACCGGTACGTCCCGATCGTGGGAGGACGCGTACACCGCGTCACGTTTTCCGCCGGCCTGACGGGGCAGGCACGGGCGGTCCCGCACCGACGGTACGAGACGCGGCAGCGTGCCCGGGTCGATTCTCGGAAGCGGGCCACAAACGCAGTCAGGGCCACCCCGAAGGGTGGCCCTGACTGGAAGATTGTCCGGCGGTGTCCTACTCTCCCACACCCTCCCGAGTGCAGTACCATCG
>NZ_JBEXLR010000111.1:0-20140 GCF_040610095.1 Micromonospora sp. NPDC004540 | reverse complement strand
AGCTGGGGCGGGGGCTGGGCGCCGCCGTGGGCGCGCGAGGACGAGCCGACCGGCCGCCGCGCCCGCGAGGAGCAGCAGCCCGCCGGCCGCCGCGCCCGCGACGACGAGCCGGTCGGCCGCCGGGCCGCCCGCGAGGAGTGGGCGCCCGAGCCGTCCCGGCCGTACGAGCCGGTGCGGGCCGAGCCGCCCGTCGGGTACGACCCGCCCCGACCGGAACCGGTCCGGCCGTACGAGCCGGTCCGGGCCGAGTCACCCGCGGGCTACGAGCCGCCGCGCGCCGAGCCGTCCCGGCCGTACGAGGCGCCGCCGCGGGGCGACGCCGAGCCCCGCCCGGCGTACGAGCAGGCCGTCCGCGAGATCCCCGAGCGGCCCCCGTGGGCCGGGCCGCCCGTGCCGGTGACCCCGTTCAGCGCGCCGCCGCACACCGCCCCGACCAGTGCCCCGCCGGTCACCCGCGAGGCGCCCGCCGGGCCGCCGCCCACCGGCTACCCGCCCGCGCCGGCGGTTCGCGCCGCCGAGGAGCGGGAGGGCGCGCCGTACCGGTCGCCCGCCGAGCCGGCCGGCCCTCCGCAGGCCGCCCCCAGCAGCGGCGTGGCCCCCTTCGACCGCACCCCCGCACCGACCCCGACGAGCGCACCTCCCTACGCGGCCCGCCGGTCCGCCCCGGAGCCGGTGCCGGCCGCCGAGGCGGTCGTCGAGGCCCGGCCGGCCGAGCCCACCCCGGTGCTGCCGCAGCGCGTCCCCGCCGAGCCGGACGTGCCCGTCGTGCCGGAGCCGCCTGCCGTGGAACCGTCCGCCGAGACCCCGGAACTCGCCCGCATCGCCACCCACCTGCGCCGGGACGACGAACCCGCGCCGCTGCGCGAGCGCCCGGAGGGCTTCGACGTCAACGCGATCCTCGACGCCGTCCGCGAGGTGGCCGGCGTCGGGCGGTGACGCTGCGACCGGCGACCGATGCCGACGTGCCGGCCCTCGCGGCGATCCGGGCCACCCCGGAGGTGCGCCGCTGGTGGCGCGGCGACGACGACCTCACCGAGGCGGTCCGCGCCGACCTGGCCGACGACGACCTGACCGTCTACGCGATCGAGCACGACGGCCGGCTGGTCGGCGCCATCCAGTGGTATGCCGAGACCGACCCCGACTACCGCCACGCCAGCCTGGACATCTTCCTCGACCCGGCGGCCCGCGGCGCCGGCCTCGGCGGGGACGCCATCCGCACCCTGGCCCGGCACCTGGCCGACGAGTACGGCCACCACCGGTTCACCATCGACCCGGCGGCGGCGAACACCGCGGCGATCCGGGCGTACGCGAAGGTGGGGTTCCGGCCGGTCGGCATCATGCGCCGCTACGAGCGGGGCGCCGACGGCCGCTGGCACGACGGCCTGCTCATGGACCTGCTCGCCGACGAACTCCCCGACTGATTCAGCGGGTCCGGATCCAGTAGCGGCGGGAACGGCCCAACTCGGTGTCCCGCACGTCCTCCAGCACGCCACCGTGCCGCTCGATGGTCCGCGCCGAGGCGGTGTTGTCGACGTCGCAGGTGACCAGGACCGGGTCGATGCCCCGCCGGGCCGCCTCGGCGAGCGCCTCGCCGAGCGCGAAGGTCGCCAGCCCGCGCCGGCGGGCCGCGGGCCGCACCCCGTAGCCGATGTGGCCGCCGGCCTGCATCAGGAAGTCGTTGAGGCGCAGCCGCAGGGAGACGGCGCCGAGCACCTCGTCCCCCTCGACGATCCACCAGTGGAGCGCCGGGACCAGCCCCTCCGGCAGCGGCCGGGACTCGTCCGCACCCTCCCGGAGCCGGCGCACCCAGCTCGCGAAGCCCTCCGGCGAGTCGACGTCGTCGCTCGGCCTCAGCCCGCTGCCGTCCTGATGGACGCCCCGCCCCCAGTCGTCCCGGGCGGCCAGCCAGGACCGGTGCAGTCGGGCGGTCGGTGTGATCAGCTCCGGCATGCGGGCAGGCTAGCGGCGCGATCCGTGGCTCGGCCACCGAGTTCGGGGCGGTCAGCCGTCCCAGAGCAGGTGGCCGTCGGGGAGGCGGCGGGCGCCCTCGGCGGGGCGGTGCGGGGTGAGCCGGCCGTCCGGCATGAGGTGCGCGACCGGCACCCCGCGACCGAGCACCGCCACGTCGGCGCCGACCAGCAACTCCCCCAACCGCGCCCGATCCGCGGCCCCGTGGCCCACCGTCACCAGCACGCCCCCAGGTTGCCCCGAATTACGGTGCAGGGGGAGCCGTAGAGCGTGAAGGGGGTGGCCGTCGCCGGGCCGGGAGGGAGCGGAGCGTCGAAGCCCTCGTCCGCGTTACGCCGACACGCCCCGGAAGTGGCTCGATCTGGCCCGAATATCGTCCTTCCGGCGCGACATCGTCGCAGCTCAGGCCGATCGTCCGATGTCGCCGGTCGGGTGCCCGTATGCGATCATGTGCCGTCCCCTCTCTCGATCTTGGAGGATTCCTCATGCCACAGCGTCGGCACGTGGCGCGCGCGGCCCTCACCGCAGCCGCCGCCACGGCCATGCTCGGGCTGGTGGCCGGCCCGGCCTGCGCCACCGGCAACCCGCACAACCCCAAGGGCGACAACGGCACCGTCAAGATCGACGGCGTTGAGTTCACCGACAAGGTCGACAACCAGCCGCACGTCACCTGCGAGTTCGAGCTGGAGTTCTTCAACTTCGACCAGGACCAGAAGGCCAACATCAAGCTCTGGGCGCAGCCGCCGTCGGCCAGCCCCAAGGACAAGCTCGTCTGGTCGAAGAAAGACGTGGTGATCAGCACCGACCCGGCCTCCGGCGCGGAGAACGACCACGACGAGGTCATCAAGCTCTCCTCGAAGGACCTCGACCTGGCCGGGCTGACGCTGAAGGACAAGGGCTACCACATCAAGCTCGACGTGGACCTGACCGACGGCAAGTCCTCCGACGCGAAGCACAAGGTCTTCTGGCTGACGCCATGCGAGTCGTCGGGCAACCCGACGACGCCGGGCGGGGAGACGCCGACCCCGACGCCGGGCGGCTCGGAGAACCCGTCGGGCACCCCCGCGCCGGGCACCTCCGTCAGCGGCGGCGCGGGCGGCGGCAGCGGCACCGAGGGCGGCCTGCCGCTCACCGGCGTCGCCGCGACCAGCATCTCGCTCACCGGCCTCGCCCTGATCGGCGGCGGTGTCCTCCTGATGGCGCTGCGTCGCCGCCGGGACCGGATCACCTTCACCAGCTGAGCCGGACAGCGGCACGGAACCGGCCGTCGGACCTCCGTCCGGCGGCCGGTTCCGCCGTTCGGGACCGCCGCGGCGGCCCGCTCTCGATATGATCTTGGGGTGGACCGCCTCGACCCGACCCGCACCGCCGTCGTCCTGATCGACCTCCAGCGTCGCATCGTGGACCTGCCGACCGCCCCGCACACCGGCCCCGAGGTGGTCGAGCGCTGCCTCGCCCTCGCCGAGGCCGCCCGCGCCACCGGCGCCACCGTGGTGGTCGTCCGCGTCGAGCGGCCAGGCCCCGAGCCGCAGCCCGCCGGCAGCGAACTGCTGCCCGAGGTCACCCCGCGCGACGGCGACCTGGCGATCGTCAAGCACACCTGGGGCGCCTTCCACGAGACCGGCCTGGACGCCGCGCTGCGCGAGCGCGGGGTGGACACGCTGGTGATCGGCGGGCTGGTCACCAACTTCGGCGTCGAGCAGACCGCCCGGATCGGCGACGAGATCGGCTACCGGGTGGTGCTGCCACACGACGCGATGTCCGGGTTGGACGCGCACGCCCACGAGTTCGCGGTCGACTACGTCTTCCGGCGGCTCGGCACCGTCTGCACGACGGCGGAGGCGATCGCCGCGCTGCGCGGTTGAACCGGCCGGTGGATTGATCCGTACTGACGGGTAACCCGGTCGACGCCGCCCGGAGCTGGATCACATAATCGATAGATTTCTATAGTCCTCCCGCGTACCTCCAGGTCAAGACCGTGGTGGTCGGGCCGCGACGTGTCGCGGCGGCGGGACGGGCGTCCTGGCATACGAGCGTACGGTTGCCCGGGTGCTCGGCCGCGCGGGACAGTACGCGACACCAGCGGTGCCATCGACGCCGCCGCTCCCCCGGACAACCCTGAGGAGATCGCGATGGCTCTCAGACTCGCCGACGGCACCTCCTGGTCCGACACCCTCGCCCGCGCGGTGGCCGCCGCGCCGGAAGCCTTCGGCACCGCGCCCGACGGCACCGCCACCCTGCACAACCTCGTCGAGGGCGGGTGGCGGCCGGTCGGCGCGCCGAGCCCGGTACGCACCCCGGTCGACAACACCGTGCTGGTCAACCTGGCCCGCCTCGACGCCGAGGCGGCGCGGGGCGCGGTCGCGCACGCCGCCGCCGCGCACCGGGAGTGGGCGCAGACCCCGCTCGCCGAGCGCAAGGCCCGGGTCGACGACGCCCTGGACGCGCTCACCGCCCACCGCGACCTGCTCGCCATGCTGCTGGTCTGGGAGATCGGCAAGCCGTGGCGGCTGGCCTGCGCCGACGTGGACCGCGCGCTGGACGGCGTCCGCTGGTACGTGCAGGAGATCGACCGGATGCTCGCCGACGGCCGCGAGCCGCTCCCGGGCCCGGTCAGCAACATCGCCTCCTGGAACTACCCGATGAGCGTGCTCGTGCACGCCGAGCTGGTGCAGCTGCTCGCCGGCAACGCGGTGATCGCCAAGACCCCGTCCCAGGGCGGGGCGGTCTGCCTCACCGTGGCGCACGCGCTGATGCGCCGTGCCGGGCTGCCCGCGACCCTGCTCTCCGGCGGCGGCGAGGAGCTCTCCGAGGTCCTGGTCCGCGCCCCGGAGATCGGCGCCGTGGCGTTCGTCGGCGGCCGCTCCAACGGCGGCAAGGTGGCGGCGGCGCTGCTCGACTCCGACAAGCGGCACTTCATCGAGCAGGAGGGCCTCAACGCCTGGGGCATCTGGAACTTCTCCCAGTGGGACCTGCTCGCCATGCACCTGAAGAAGGGCTTCGAGTACGGCAAGCAGCGCTGCACCGCGTACCCGCGGTTCGTGGTCCAGCGCGACCTGGTCGACGAGTTCCTCGACGTGTACCTGCCGGTGGTGCGCTCCGTCCGGTTCGGACACCCGCTCGCCGTCGGCGACGAGTGGTCGGCCGGCGACCCGCTGCCCGAGCTGGACTTCGGCCCGCTGATCAGCGCGGCCAAGGCCGAGGAGCTGCGGCGCAAGGTCGACGAGGCGGTCCGCGGCGGAGCGGTGCCGCTGCACCGGGGCAAGCTCGACGGCGCGCCCTTCCTCGACGGGCAGGACACCTCCGCGTACGTGGCGCCGGCGGTGCTGCTCGCCCCGCCCGGCCGGTCCCGGCTCATGCACGCCGAGCCCTTCGGCCCGGTGGACACCATCGTCGTGGTGGACACCACCGACGAGCTGCTGGCCCAGATGAACGCCTCCAACGGCGCGCTGGTCGCCTCCCTGGCCTGCGACGACGAGGAGCTGGCCGGCAAGCTCGCGGTCGACCTCCAGGCGTTCAAGGTGGGCATCAACAAGCCCCGCTCCCGGGGCGACCGGGAGGAGCCGTTCGGCGGCCGGGGCGCGTCCTGGAAGGGCGCGTTCGTCGGTGGCGACCTGCTCGTGCAGGCGGTCACCGTGGGCGGCGACGGCCGGCTCTACGGCAACTTCCCCGACTACAGCAGCTACCCGGCGACCTGATCCGGGCGGGCCCGGACACGGGCAGGACCCCCGCACCGGGGGCCCTGCCGTGTCACCGTCCCCCGCACCGGAGGTCGGCCCTGGTGGCGCCGGAGGTCCGGCGCCGGTGTGCGGTCGCCCGCCGGCCGCCGTCCCGCACCGCGCCGTTGCGGCCCGGGACGCGTCGCGGCACGCGACCGGGAATCAGTACGACCGACGCGCCCGCGCGGCCGCGTCGGCCTGCCGGGGCGCCCGGGTCGGGCGGGGGGCCAGCGGCACCGTCACGGTCAGCACGCTGCCGTCCCGTTCCAGCGACGTGGGCCGGTTCAGCCCGCGTACGGTGCGCAGCATCGGGGTGTTCTCGGCCTGCACGTGCAGCAGCACGGCGGCGTAGCCGGCCCGGTCGGCGTGCCCGAGCAGGCGCCGCAGCAGGGCCGAGCCGAGGCCCCGGCGCTGCCAGTCGTCCCGGACCAGCAGCGCCGCCTCGGCCTCGTCGCCCTCGCCGAGCAGGTTGGCCATCGCCACGACCGGCGCCGCCGCCCCGCCGGGGCCGCCCGTGGCGACCAGGGTCAGCCCCCGGGCCGGTTCGAGCAGCCGGCGCAGCCGAGCCGGCGCGGGGTGACCCGCACCGCTCAGGTAGCGCCGCTGCCGGCTGCGGTCCGAGCATTCCGCGTGCAGCTCCAGCACGCCCGCCAGGTCGTCGGCGGCGGCCGGCCGGACCAGCACCTCGGCCGCGTCGGGCAGCACCAGGGTGACCCGGTCGGCGTCCCGGCGGGCCACCGTGGCGGCCAGCTCGACGAGGGCCTGGGCCCGGGCGAACTCGGCCGGGGTGAAGCTCGGCTCGCGGCGGCGCAGCTCGTACGAGCCGCCGGCCGGGTCGGCCAGCAGCATCGTGGTCTCGTCCACCCGGCCGAGCGGGGCGGCCGGCGTCGGCCGCCAGGTGACCGCGTCCGCGCCGAGCAGCACGCGCAGTGTCTCGCCGGCCGCGTCCGGGTCCCGGACCAGCCGGCCGGCCAGGCCGAGCACCCGGGTCGGCTGGTCGGCCAGCCCGCGCGCCTCGCTGCGCGCGACCCAGCAGTTCCGGCCCCGGCCCCGTTCGACGGCCGCCCGCAGGTCGGCCTCGGTGAGCTGGTCGGGGGCGTCGACCAGGAAGTCGTCGACCGCCCCCACCTCGGTGGTGTGCACCTGCACGGTGAGGATGTTGACCCCGCGCAACGCGAGGCTCGCCGTGAGCACGGACAGGTAGCCCGGCCGGTCGTCCACGGTGGCACGGATCCGCCACAGCGCCATGGTTCGCTCCCTTCCTCACCGTCGACCCTGCCGGCCGCCTGTTGCGCCCCCGTTGCCCAGGGGTGAAACGGCGGGACGAGTCAGGTGATGGTGGTCACGGGCGGGGCGCCGACCAGGTCCAGCCGGTCGCCGAGGATCACCGCGCCGGCCCGGACCAGCTGGGCGAGCCGGTCCACCTCGGTGGCGTGGAACGCGGCCGCGGCGAGCGGCTCGCTGTGGTCGCGTGCCACGACCAGCACGAGGCCGGCCCGGCCGAACGGCGCGACCGCGTAGTGGTGGCCGTCCGGGGTGGTCAGCGCCCGGGCCCGGAGCGGGGTCACCTCCGGCAGCCGGGGCGGGACCGGGGCGCGCCAGCTCGCGTGCCCGACCGTCGCCTCGCCGGCGCCACCGCTGCGCGCGGCCCAGTCCAGCGGGACCACGGCGGCCACCGCCCAGTCCGCGGCGAGCAGCCCGGGCACCGCGTCGACCAGGGTGGCCACCCCGTCGGTCGGGTTCGCCGCGACCTGGGCGAGCAGCTCGGCGTCCTGGCCCGTGGTGGTCGGCGCGCCGATCGCCCGCCACACCCCGTTCACCCGGACGCCGGGGATCGCGGCCAGGCCGGCGAGCAGCCGTTCCACCCGCGCCGCGCCCGGCCAGACCACCGTGAAGTCGTCGACGGCCCGGCCGCCGAGCCGCTCCAGCACCACCACCTGGACGATGTCCGCCCCGGAGACGCCGAGCGTCCGGGCCACCTGGCCGAGCGTGCCCGGTCGGTCCGGCAGGGTCACCCGAACTCTCAGCAGCATGTCTGGTCCCTCCGCTCGACGGGCCGGCCGGAGCGGCCGGCAGGCTGGGCCCCAGCCTGCCGGTTGACCATTTCGCCCCCGTTGCAGCGGCATGTCCCGCCGGGAACATCCCACCTTGACAACAAAGCTGAGCTGCCATCAACTAACCGGATGACCGATCCGGCCGTCGACGCACCGCAGACCCCGACCGGTTCGGCCCCGCGCGGGCTCGACCTCGACCGGCTGGCCGCATACCTGTCGGCGCGCCGGCCCGAGCTGGCCGGGCCGCTGTCGGCCGAGCTGATCGCCGGGGGCAAGTCGAACCTGACCTACCTGCTGCGCGCCGGCGACCGCGAGGTGGTGCTGCGCCGGCCGCCGCTCGGGCACGTGCTGGCCACCGCGCACGACATGGCCCGGGAGTACCGGGTGATCTCCGCGCTCGCCCCCACCGCGGTGCCGGTCCCCGAGGCGCTGCTGCTCTGCCCCGACCCCGAGGTGATCGGCGCGCCGTTCTACCTCATGGGAAAGGTCGACGGCGAGGTCTACCGGCGGCGGGAGCAGACCGACGCGCTCACCGCCGGCCAGCGGCGCGACCTGGCCATGGCGATGATGGACACCCTCGCCGGGCTGCACATGGTCGAACCGGCCGCGGTCGGGCTGGCCGACTTCGGCCGCCCCGAGGGCTACCTGGCCCGGCAGGTCCGCCGCTGGGCGGGGCAGCTCGACCGCTCCCGCAGCCGCCCCCTGCCCGGCATCGACGAGCTGCGCGACGCGCTCGCCGGCAGCGTGCCGGAGGGTGCGAACGCCGGGCGGATCGTGCACGGCGACTACCGGCTGGACAACCTGCTCGCCACGGTCGAGCCGGTGACGGTGCGGGCGGTGCTCGACTGGGAGATGGCCACCCTCGGCGACCCCCTCGCCGACCTGGGACTGCTGCTGACCTACTGGGACGTGCTGGGCGACAGCGACAGCGCCGAGGGCAACCCGGTGGCCGACGGCATCGGCCCGCGGGCCGGCTTCCCCACCGGCGCCGAACTGATCGACCGCTACGCCGGCCGCAGCGACGTCGACGTCGGGCCGCTGCACTGGCACGTGGCGCTCGGCTGTTTCAAGCTCGCGGTGATCTGCGAGGGCATCCACTACCGGCACACCCTCGGGCAGACGCTCGGCGGGGGCTTCGACCGGATCGGCGAGATGGTCGCGCCGCTGGTCGAGCACGGGCTGCACGCCGTCAGGGGAAAGTGATGGACTTCGCGTACGACGCCCGGACGGTCGAGCTGCACGAGAAGCTCGAGGCGTTCCTCACCGAGTGCGTCTACCCGGCCGAGCCGGTGCACCACGAGCAGGTGCTCGCGGCCGGCGACCCGTGGGCCCGCCCGCCGGTGCTGGACGAACTGAAGGCCGAGGCGCGTGCCCGCGGCCTGTGGAACCTCTTCCTGCCCGACCCGCGCTACGGCGCCGGGCTGACCAACCTCCAGTACGCCCCGCTGGCCGAGCTGACCGGGCGCAGCCCGCACCTGGCCCCGGAGGCGCTGAACTGCGCCGCCCCGGACACCGGCAACATGGAACTGCTGGCCGAGTTCGGCTCCGACACGCAACGGGACCGCTGGCTGAAGCCGCTGTTGGCCGGGGACATCCGCTCGGCGTTCTGCATGACCGAGCCGGAGGTGGCCTCCTCCGACGCCACCAACATCGCCACCCGGATCGTGCGGGACGGCGACGAGTACGTGGTCGACGGGCGCAAGTGGTGGTCGTCCGGGGCCATGGACCCGCGCTGCGAGATCTTCATCGTGATGGGCAAGACCGACCCGGGCGCCGACCGGCACCGCCAGCAGAGCATGATCCTGGTCCCCCGGGACACCCCGGGCGTGACGGTGCGGCGGGGCATGACGGTCTTCGGCTACCGCGACGCCCCGCACGGCGGGCACGCCGAGATCGACTTCACCGGCGTGCGGGTGCCGGCCGAGAACCTGGTGGGCGCCGAGGGCACGGGCTTCGCCATCGCCCAGGCCCGGCTCGGCCCCGGGCGGATCCACCACTGCATGCGCCTCATCGGCATGGCCGAGCGGGCCCTCGAACTGCTCTGCCGGCGAGCCCTCGACCGGGTCGCGTTCGGCCGCCCGCTGGCCGAGCAGGGCGTGATCCGGGAGTGGATCGCCGAGTCACGGGTCCGCATCGAGCAGGCCCGGCTGCTGGTGCTCAAGACCGCCTGGCTCATGGACACGGTGGGCAACAAGGGCGCGCACACCGAGATCCAGGCCATCAAGATCGCCACGCCGGCGATGGCCGAGTGGGTGATCGACAAGGCCATCCAGGGGCACGGCGGAGCCGGCGTCAGCCAGGACACGCCGCTCGCGGCCCTGTGGGCGCAGGCCCGCACCCTGCGGCTGGCGGACGGCCCCGACGAGGTGCACAAGGCGTCCCTGGCGAAGCGGGAACTGCGCCGCTGGTCCTGAGCGCCTCAGGCGGAGGCGCGGTGGATGAGCTTGGTGTCCAGCAGCACGTGCGGGCTGGGCAGATCCTCGCCGCGGATCCGGGAGACCAGCAGCCGGGCCATCTGCCGGCCCATCTCCTCGACCGGCTGGAAGACCGTGGTCAGCGGCGGCTCGGCCTGCCGGGCGATCGGGGCGTCGTCGAAGCCGACCACCGCCACGTCCTCGGGCACCCGCCGGCCGGCCTCGCGCAGCGCGCGCAGGGCACCGAAGGCCATCAGGTCGGAGGCGACGAAGACCGCGTCCAGGTCCGGGCAGATCTCCAGCAGCCGGCGCATGCAGGCGGTGCCGCTGCCCTCGCTGAAGTCCCCGTACGCGATCAGGTCGGGGTTGAGGTCGGCGCCCGCGGCCCGGACGGCCTCCTTGTAGCCGGACAACCGGGCCAGGCCGGCGCCCATGTCCTGGGTGCCGGCGATGGTGGCGACCCGCCGCCGGCCGCGGGCGAAGAGGTGCTCCACCGCCTGCCGGGCGCCGCCGACGTTGTCCACGTCGACGAACCAGGCCGGCTGGGCGTTCGGGTGCAGCATCCGGGCCGGCCGACCGCCGAGCACGGTGGGCAGGCCGCGCTCCTCCAGCAGGGTGGGCAGCGGGTCCGCGTCGTGCAGCGAGAGCAGCAGCACGCCGTCCACGTGCTGGTTGGTCAGGTGGTGCTCGACCCGTTCGCGCTCGATCTGCGACTGGGCCATGGCCAGCCAGAGCTGCATGGGGGTCTCCAGCAGCGCGGAGCTGACGCCGCGGACGATGCCGGCGAAGAACGGCTCGGTGAAGACCCGCTCCCCCGACTCGGAGACCACCAGCGCCACCGAGTCGGTCCGCTGGGTGACCAGCGCCCGGGCCGCGCGGTTGGGCACGTACCCCAGCTCGGCGATGGCCGCCTGGACGGCGGCCCGGGCCTCCGGGCTGACCTGCGGCGAGCCGTTGACCACGCGGGAGACCGTGCCGCGGCCCACGCCGGCGCGGGCCGCGACCGCGTCGAGGGTCGGGCGCCCGAGCGACCGCGTGCGCTGCGTTGTCATCGTCTGTGCTCCTCCGACGTCGGGCAGGCCCGGCACCTGTTGAGGCGTCGGCGCCGGGCCGCCCGTTACTGGCTGGCCCAGCCTATTGTGCGGCCAGGCCGTTACGTCGGATCACCTCGGCGTACCACCTGGCGCTGGACTTCGGGATCCGGACCTGGCTGTCGTAGTCGACATACACCATGCCGAAGCGCTTCGTGTAGCCCCACGCCCACTCGAAGTTGTCCATCAGCGACCAGGCGAAGTATCCCTTGAGGGGCACTCCGGCGCTGATCGCGGCGTGCGCGGCGCGCAGGTGCGCGTCGAAGTACGCCAGCCGGTCCGGGTCGTCGACCCGGCCGTCGACCACCGTGTCGACGAACGCCGAGCCGTTCTCGGTGACGTAGAGCGGCAGGTCGGTGTAGTCCCGGTGCACCCGCTCCAGCGTCTCCACCAGGCCCGGGGCGTCGATCTCCCAGTCCATGTCGGTCACCGGGACGCCCCGGGTGACGAACCGGACGTCCTGGCTGCCCGGCCAGCACGACGGTGCCCGCCAGTACGCCTCCCCCTCGGCGCTCTCGACGGGCGCGGCCACCACGTACCGGCTGTAGTAGTTGACGCCGACCATGTCCAGCGGGGTCGAGATGACCGCCAGGTCGCCGTCCCGGACGTGCCCGAAGTCGGTGACCTGGAGCAGGTCGGCGGTCAGGTCCGCCGCGTACGCCCCGCGCAGCACCGGGTCGAGGAAGAACCGGTTGGCCAGCGCGTCGATGCGGCGGGCGGCCTCGGCGTCCGCCGGGGAGTCGGTGGCCGGGGTGACCGGGTAGAGGTTGACCGTGATGCCGAGCTGTGCCTCCGGGCGGGACGCCCGCAGCGCCTGCACGGCCAGGCCGTGCCCGAGCATGAGGTGGTGCCCGGCCCGGACCGCGTCCGCCCCGTCCGAGCGGCCCGGCGCGTGCACGCCGGAGCCGTAGCCGAGGAAGGCCGAGCACCACGGCTCGTTGAAGGTGGTGAAGTACTTCACCCGGTCACCGAGGGCGTCGGCGACCAGCTGGGCGTAGTCGGCGAACCGGGCGGCGGTGTCCCGGGCCGGCCAGCCGCCCGCGTCCTCCAGCGGCTGGGGCAGGTCCCAGTGGTAGAGGGTCAGCCAGGGCTCGATGCCGTGGCCGAGAAGCTCGTCCACCAGGCGCCGGTAGAAGTCCATCCCCTCCTGGTTGACCGCCCCGGCGCCGCCGGGCTGCACCCGCGGCCAGGAGACGGAGAAGCGGTAGGACTTCAGGCCCAGGTCGGCCATCAGCCGCACGTCCTCGGGCATCCGGTGGTAGTGGTCGCAGGCCACGTCACCGGTGTGCCCGGCCACCGTCCGCCCCTCGGTGTGGCTGAACGTGTCCCAGATCGACGGGGTACGGCCACCCTCGGCCGCCGCGCCCTCGATCTGGTACGCGGCGGTGGCCGCGCCCCAGAGGAAGCCGGGCGGAAAGGTGAGTTCCGACCCCTGGTCGAGGACGCCGACGGCGGGCGGGCTGGCTGGGTTGCTCACGACTTGACGGCGCCTTCCATGATGCCGCCGATGATCTGGCGGCCGAAGATGATGAACACGATCAACAGTGGCAGGGTCGCCAGTGCGGTGCCGGCGAACAGTGCCACGTAATCAGTCTGGTACAGCCCGGACGAGAGGATCTTCAGGGAGTACTGCACCGTCGGAGTGTCCGGGGTGAGCACGATGAACGGCCAGAGGAACTCGTTCCAGGTCTGCATGAAGGTCAGCAGGCCGAGCACCGCCGCCGCCGGCCGCAGCGCGGGCAGCACGACGTTCCAGTAGATCCGCCAGGTGGAGCAGCCGTCGAGCCGGGCCGCCTCGATCAGCTCGTCGCTGATCGCGGACATCGCGTACTGGCGCATCATGAACACGCCGAAGCCCTGCACCAGGAACGGCACGATGACCGCCTGCAGGGTGCCCGTCCAGCCGAGTTCCACCATCATCAGGTAGAGCGGGATGACACCGAGTTGGGTCGGCACCATCATGGTCATGATGATGATCAGCAGCAGCGCGTTGCTGCCCCGGAACTTGAGCTTGGCGAAGGCGAAGCCGGCCAGGCTGGAGAAGAAGATCACCGAGATGGTGACGACGGTCGACACGACGGCCGAGTTGACCAGACCGTAGACGAACGCGGCGTCCTCGTTGGCGAGCATCCGGTCGATGTTGGTGAACAGCTGGTCGCCGGGGGTCGGCGGCATCTCGTAGACCGCGCTGTTGTCCCGCGAGGCGATGATGAACGACCAGACGATCGGAAAGATCGACAGTACGCCGCCGAGGATGAGCGCGAGGTAGGTCAGCGGGCTGGCCTGCCAGAGCTGGGCGCCGGGCAGCCGACCGCGCCGGCGGCGGGGTGGCACCGGAGGCGGGGCGACCGAGCGGGGAAGGGTCTGCGTGGTGGTCACTTCTTGTCCCCCTTCACCGACCGGCGTACCAGCGCGAAGTTGATCAGCGCGAAGATGATGATCATCATGAAGAGCAACCAGGACATCGCGGAGCCGTACCCGTACTCGGCGTTTCCGGTGAAGGTCTTCTCGTAGATGTACATGGCCAGGGTCTGGAACTGGTGGTCCACGCCGCCGCGGATCAGCCCGTTCCCGTACATCAGGGGCTCGGTGAAGATCTGGAAGCCGCCGATGGTGGAGATGATGATCGTGAAGAGGATCGTCGGCCGGATCAGCGGCACGGTGATCGTCCAGAACTGCCGCCAGGTCGAGGCGCCGTCCAGCGACGCCGACTCGTACAGGTCCTTCGGGATGGCCTGCATGGCGCCGAGATAGATCAGCGCGTTGTAGCCGGTCCACCGCCAGTCGACCATGAACGCGATGGCGAACCAGGAGGCGAAGCGGTTGTCCCGCCAGGCGATCGGATCGAACCCGACGGTGCCGAGCAACCAGTTGATGAGGCCGTACCGGTCCGCGAAGATCAGCGCGAAGATGATGCCGACCGCGGCCACCGAGGTGATGTTGGGGATGACCACACCCATCCGCAGCAGCGTGCGGGCCCGCATCTGCCGGTTCAGCAGGTTGGCGAGCATCAGCGCCGCGATGAGCTGCGGCATCGTGCTGAGCACGAAGATGCCGAGGGTGTTGTAGGCCGCGTTCCAGAACTGGGCGTCCTCCAGCAGGAGGCGGTAGTTCTCCAGCCCCGCGAACTCCTTGGTTCCGCTCAGCAGCTCGTAGTCGAAGAGCGAGACGTAGACCGTGTAGAGGACCGGGAAGAGGCCGAAGACCCCGAAGAGGACGAAGAACGGGGCCACGTACAGGTACGGGGAGTACTTGAGGTCCCAGCGGCCGAGCCGGTACGACCGGCGGCGGCGCGGCGGGGTGAGCGGGGGTCGCGAGGCGGCGTGCGACCGCGGTGCGCCGACAGCAGAACTCATTGCAGGTCCTTCCGGGAGGTGGGGCGGCGGCGACCTCGCCGCGGCGCCCACACCCTGGGTCGGGTGTGGGCGCCGCCGCCGAGCCCACGGGCAGCGGATCCCCGTGGGCTCGGCCGGTCACCGGCGACTCAGCTGGTCGCCTTCTTGGCCTCGTCCACCGCCTTGTTCCAGGCGGCGTCCGGCGTGAGCTTGCCGCGCTCGGCCGCCTGCATCTGCGGCTCGAAGACGGTCTCCCAGATCTGCTGGTGCTTGGCGCCGAGGAAGACCGGCTTCATGTTCTTGACGCTCTCCCCGAAGATCTGGCCGGTGGGCGCGCCGCTGAAGTAGTCGCTCTTCTTGTCCTTGAACGCCGGGTCCTCGAGACCGGCGATGTCGGACGGCATCGCGCCCGCCTCCTTGAACGCCGCCAGGTGCCCCTCCTTGCTGGTCAGGTACTTGGCCAGCAGGTACGCCTCCTTCGGGTGCTTGGTCTGCGCCGGGACGGCCAGGTAGGAACCACCCCAGTTGCCGCCACCGCCGGGGATCTTGGCGATGTCCCACTTGCCGGAGTTGGCCGGGCCGGACTTCGGGGCGATGACGCCCTCGGTCATCCAGGACGGGCAGGGCAGGGTGGCGAACGCGGAGTTCTTGAAAGCCCCGTCCCAGTCGGCGCTCCACCGCTGCGTCTTGGCGGTCAGCCCGTCCTTGGCCATCTGCAGGCCCAGGTCCCACGTCTGCTTGACCACCGGGTTGGTGTCGCCGATGAACTTGTTGTCCTTGTCGAAGAAGAAGGTCTCCGAGTTCTGCATGACGTACGGCTGCATCAGGCTGGTCGCGCTGTCCAGCCAGGCGGCCTTGACCTTGCCGCTGGCCTTGAACTCCTTGCCCAGCGCGATGTAGTCCTGCCAGGTGGTCATCCGCTTCGAGACCTCGTCCCGGTCGGTGGGCAGACCGGCCTGCTGGAACAGGTCCTTGCGGTAGCACATGGCCAGGCCACCGACGTCGGTGCCGAGCGCGATCAGCTTCTTGCCGTCCGGCGTCATGGCGTTGTTCCACTTCCACTCGGGGAAGTTGGCCTTCAGCTCACCGGCGCCCAGGTCGAGCAGGTTGGCGAACTTGTCGTGGTTCTGGACGTACCCGAACAGGACGCCCTCCTCCAGACCGACCACGTCACCGGCACCGCTGCCGGCGGCGAGCCACTGCACCAGCTTCGGCTGGAAGTCGCGCAGCTCGCCCATCTTCTGGTGCTCGACCTTGATGTTCGGGTTGGCCGCCTCGAAGTCCTTGATGGCCTGGTCGTAGCCGAAGTTCTGGAAGGTCTGCAGGACCAGCTTGACCTGGCCGCCCTCGCCGGTCGACCCGTCGTCGTCCTTCTTGCTGCACGCCGCGCTGCCGAGAGCAACGCCCGCGGCGAGCACGACCGTCGCGACGGTGCGGAGCCGGCGCCTCATGACGCTCATCCCTGACCCCTCTCAGGTGGTGGTGGTTCGTGTGGTGGTTTTGACCGCGCCCGCCCGTCGGCCGGGCAGGTCAGGTGGTGAGGCTTTGCTTCTGGGGCGCCGCCGCGACGAGCGATGTGGCGTGAGACACACGCCGTCCGGGAGCGCTCCCATGAGATTGCCGGCAGGTGTCAGGGGTGTCAATAGACCGATGGGAGCGTTCCCAGATCGTTACCGCGTCGTCCCCCGGGACCTGCCCGGGGGCGCGGTCAGCAGAAGCGGCGCAGCAGGGTGGTGGCCCGGTCGGCGGCGAAGAAATCCGGCTCGAAGCCGGTGCCGGCCCACTCGCGCATCATCCGGTGCTCGGCGTGCCCGGGGTCGGCCAGCGCGGCCAGCAGGACGGCGTAGCCGGCGGGGCCGCCGACGTCCTCCGGCGGGCAGGCGCGCTCCCCCTCCAGGCAGACCGGGTAGCGCTCGTCCGGGTCGGCCGTGCAGACGTCCTCGACCAGCAGGTCGTGCTCCCACCAGTCACCGAAGTCGTAGGTGTAGCGGAACCGGTCGCCCTTGCCCACCACCGCGTCCAGCCGGACGTCCAGCTCATCGCGCAGCGCCAGCTCGCCGTCCGGGTCGGGCTCGCCGTACTGGCGGCCGTCGATGTCGAACGAGTGCAGGTGGCAGTCCCGCCAGCCCATCGCGTGCTGGATCACCCGGTGCAGCCGGTCCAGGGTGTAGCCGCCGGGGACCAGCACCCGCCGCCACACCGGCGGCCGGACCCCGGCGAGGGAGACCTTCAGCTGGAAGATCTGACGCGACATGCTGTCCCATCCTTCCTCGGCATAGGCTGCCTACATGATCTGCCGAGCGTGCCGGGAGCGGCGGCACGACGACTGTCCAGGCCGGAAGTGGTGCGACTGCCAGCACCGTACCCCCGAACCGACCCCTCCGGTCACCGGTCCGGCCGGCGAATGAGCGTCGGAACCCCGATCGAACGGATCTGGCCGGCGCCCGTCACCGGGCCGCTGACCGACCCGGAGGTGGCCGCGCTCTACGGCCGCGCGCCGCACCCCCACCTGCGGGTGAACTTCGTGGCCAGCGCCGACGGCGCGGTCACCCTCGACGGCTACTCCGCCGGGCTCTCCGGCGAGCCCGACAAGCGGGTCTTCGGCCTGCTGCGGATGCTCTGCGACGGCCTCGTGGTGGCCGCCGGCACGCTGCGCCACGAGGGCTACCGGGCGGTGCGGCTCGGCGACGCGCGCCGGGCCTGGCGCCGCGAGCAGGGCCTGGCCGAATACCCGACCCTGGTGGTGGTCTCCGGCTCGTTGGATCTCGACCCGGCGCAGGCGTGCTTCGCCGACGCGCCGGTCCGTCCGTTGGTGCTCACCCACGCCAGCGCCGAACCGCCGCCCGGGCTGACCGAGGTGGCCGACCTCGTCCGCTGCGGCGCCGACCGGGTCGACCTGGCCGCCGGCCTGGCCGAGCTGCGCCGGCGCGGGCTGGGCCAGCTCCTCTGCGAGGGTGGGCCGCACCTGTTCGGCGCGCTCACCGCGGCCGACCTGGTGGACGAGCTCTGCCTGACCGTCGCGCCGCTGCTCGCCGGGGCCGGCCCGGGCCGGATCACCGCCGGGGACGGCAGCGCGCCCCGGCACCTGCCGCTGCGCCACGTGCTGGCTGCCGCCGACGGCGTGCTGATGCTGCGCTACGCCCGCGATCCGGGCGGGGCGCCGTCCGCCGGCGCCGCCCCGGCCGCCTGACCGCCCGCGCCCCGGCTCAGCGGCCGGGCGGGTCGGCGGCCGGCAGCGAGTCCGGCAGCCCGAACGCCGCGACGTGCGCCGCGCCCACGAACGAGGTGATCCCGGCGATCCGGTCGCCCCGCAGCGTCAGCACGTTCACCGACCACGGCAGGTAGGGGCCGGTCCCGGACGGGCGCAGGTAGGAGGCGACCGCGAGCTGGCCGTTCGCGCCGGCCGGCAGGTGCCGCCAGGCGCCGCAGGGGCCGAGCGGCGCCGACCGGGCGAAGTCCAGCACCGCCGCGACACCCCGGTACCAGTGCGGCATCGGCGGCATGGACCAGGTGACGTCCTCGGCGAGCAGGGCCACCAGGGCGTCGGCGTCGCCGTTCTCCAGGGCGGTGGCGTAGCCGGTGACCACCTCCCGCAGCCGGACGTCGTCCAGCATCCGCAGGGTGCGCTGCTGGGTCACGGCGGGCGCCCGCTCGGCCAGCGACCGGCGGGCCCGCGCGAGCGCCGAGTTCACCGAGGCCGCCGAGGTGCCCAGCATGGCGGCGATCTCCGCGGCGGAGTAGCCGAGCACGTCGAAGAGGAGCAGCGCGGCCCGCTGGTTGCCCGGCAGGTGCTGCACCGCGGCCACGAAGGCCAGCTCGACCGCCTCGCGCTGCTCGTACCGGGCGCCCGGGGCGGCGGGGCCGGCCGCGAGGCCGGCGTCCGGGTACGGGCCGAGCCAGGCGACGTCGTCGTCCGGGCGGCTGTCCGGCACGGCGCGGTCACTGGCCGGGCCGAGGTCGACCGGCAGGGCCCGCCGGGCGCGGCCGGCGATGGCGTCGAGGCAGACCCGGGTCGCCACGGTGTACAGCCACGAGCGCAGCGAGCCGCGTCCCGCGAAGGCCGGCAGCCCGCGCCACGCCCGCAGCAACGCGTCCTGGAGGGCGTCGTCGGCGTCGTGGACCGAGCCGAGCATCCGGTAGCAGTGCGCGTGCAGTTCCCGGCGCAGCGGCGCGACCAGCGCCGTGAAGGCACCCTCGTCGACCGGGGCCGGGTCCGGAGCTCCGGCGGCGGTCGAGGAAACGACGCTCACGACCGACGATTCTGCCGCACCACCGAAGTCTGGAAGGTGTACGGCTCGCCCGCCACGATCTGGAGGATCCGATGAGCAGCATGTCCACCGCGCCCGTCACCACCGGCACCCTGGAGGTGCCCGACGGGCGGCTGTACTACGAGGTGCGCGGGGAGGGTCCGCTCGTGGCCCTGGTCGCCGCCCCGATGGACGCCGACGCCTTCGCGCCGCTGGCCGACCTGCTGGCCGCGGAGCACACCGTGCTGACCACCGATCCGCGCGGGATCCGCCGCAGCGTCCTGCACGACCCGCACCAAAACTCGACGCCCGAGCTGCGCGCCGACGACGTGGCCCGGCTGCTCGCCCACGTCGACGCCGGTCCGGCCGCCGTGCTCGGCTCCAGCGGCGGCGCGGTGACCGTCCTCGCCCTGGCCCAGGCCCGTCCCGCGCAGGTGCACACCGTCGTCGCGCACGAGCCGCCGCTGCTCGGCCTGCTGCCGGACCGGGAGGAACTGGTGGCACGCGAGGACGACATGATCGCCACCTACCGCGCCGGGGACCGGCTCGGCGCCGGGCGCAAGTTCCTCGCCAACGCGAACATCCACCTGCCGGAGGAGATGGTCCTGGGCATGTTCGGCGGTGAGCCCGACCCGCAGGCGGCCGCCGACGAGCACTTCCAGTACCTGCACATGATCCGTGGGACGACCGGGTTCCGGCCGGACGTCACCGCCCTGCGCGACGGCCCGGTCCGGGTCCTCGTCGGCCTCGGGGAGCGGTCGACGGGCGAGGTCTGCGACCGCACCTCGCGGGCGCTCGCGGCGGCGCTGGGCACGTCGCCGACGATGTTCCCGGGCGGGCACGTCGGCTTCGCCGAGGACCCGCCGGCCTTCGCCGCCCGGCTGCGCGAGGTGCTCGCCGGCTGACCCCGGGTACGGCGACGGCGGGCGCGGGACGCCGGGACGGCGTACCCGCGCCCGCCGTCGGAGGCGCGGCCGGCCCGGCGTCGACGGGGAGGAGTCCGCCGATGCCGGGCCGGGTGCATCAGTTGACGCTGACTGCCGACCAGGCGGCGGCCACCGCGGTGTACTCGGCGCTGCCGCTGCCGTACAGGTCGGCGACGGCCGACAGGCTGGCGGTGCGGGCACCGGCGTAGTCGGTCCGCGAGGTCATGTAGGTGGTGAGCGCGCGGTACCAGATGGCGCCGGCCTCGGCGTTGCCGATGCCGGTCACGGTGCTGCCGTTGCAGGTCGGGCTGTTGCCGTACGACGAGGAGCCGCTGCCGACGGCGAGCAGGTAGAAGAAGTGGTTCGCCACGCCGGAGGAGTAGTGC
>NZ_JBEXLR010000110.1:0-20948 GCF_040610095.1 Micromonospora sp. NPDC004540 | reverse complement strand
AGCTAATGCGTACTGACCAGGGGTCCGCAAGAGTCAACACGACGACACGCGCCCGGAAAATGGCGGTTGGTCGTCAGGAGTCCTGAAAAAATTCTGCCTCGTTCAGCGAGGGCGTCGCCAGCTACGCCGCCCACCTCGACCAGGCCCGCCGCAACGCCGTCGACGTGCTCTGGTGGACCGACCACGACTTCCGCGTCGCCGCCCACGACCACCGCCGGGTCGTCCACTTCGACGGCCCGGAGGAACCCGAGGGCGGGCTCGCCTGGACCTGGACGGCGTCCACCGAGGGCCGGCTCACCACCTCCGCCGCCGACTTCGTGCCCGCCCCGCACGCCGAGGACGATCCCGGCCGCGCGCTGCGGCTCACCGCCGCCGGCGCCGGCACCCTCTGGTACGCCGGCAAGGCGTGGAACTGGACGCACACCGGGAACATTTCCGACACCACCCTGCACCTCGACGTGCTGCCCGAGGCCGCCGGCCCGGACGCCGCGCTGGTCGTCGAGGTCGCGCTGTCCCACCACCCGGCCGGCGCCGGCCGCCCCGCCGGCCAACTCGTGCTCCGCTACCGCCTCGGCGCGGCGGCCGAAGCCCGGCACCGCGCCGACGGCCGGCACGGCACCGTCGACCTGCCTGCCCCGCCCGGCGCCTGGCGGCGGCACACCCTCGACCTGCTCGCCGACGTCCGGCGGCTCTGGCCCGACCTGGTCGCCGGGGACAACTCGCTGCGCGGACTGCGCCTCGGGTCGCAGGTCGCGGCCGGCGCCCGGGGCGCGTTCGTGGTCGACCGGCTGGTCTTCGACCGGGCCCGGCGCGCCGGGCAGGCCGGCGAGGAACTGCGCGCCGAGGTGCTGGCCGGCTACGCCGGGGCGTACCCGGGCGTCACCCACCACCGCGCCTACGAGGTGTCGATGGTCCGGCACCTCAACTGGTTCGGCGGCGACCAGACGCTGCCACGCTTCCCGTCTCCGCCGTACCGGGACAATGACGTCGGGGCGACCGAGCGGATGGTGGAGTTCCTGCACGGCCACGGCGGGGTGGTCTGCTGGAACCACCCGCTCGACGTGGAACGACGCGAGTCCCTCGCGCGGCTGCTGGTGGAGCGGCACGCGCTCGGCGTCGACCTGATCGAGATCGGTCGCAACCCGGTCGACGACCATCTCTGGGCGTACGACGTCGCGGCCCGCAACGCCATCCCGGTCACCGCCGTCGGGGTGACCGACGACCACGACGGCACCGACTGGCGGGCCGGGCGGGACCGGCACGTCACGTACGTCTGGGCGGCCTCCACGGGCCGCGACGACCTGGTGGCGGCGCTGCGCGCCGGGCAGGCCTGGTTCACCGACCTGGCCCGCTACCGGGGCGCCCTCGACCTGGAGATCGGCGGCCGCAGCGCCATGGGCGCCGTGGTGACCACCGACGCCGCCGACCTGACCGTGCGGCTGCACGCCACCGACCTGCCGGCCGGCGCGACCCTGGAGGTGGTCACCGGAACGGTCGACCTGGCCGGCGTCGCCGACCCGACCCCGGCGATCCGGATCGGACAGGTCCCCTGGCGGCAGCTCCGCCAGGGCTGGCACGACCTACCGGTCTCTCCCGGTGCGGGCAGCTACCTGCGGACCCAGGTCCGGGGGCGGGACGGCGTGATCATCGGGGCTGGCAACCCGGTCTGGCTGCTGCGCCAGGCCCCACCCCGCGGCATCCCGACCGACCGCCGCTTCTGAACCGACGCGACGAAGGCTCACTAGACCAGCCGTCGCCGTGTCCACCCGACGAACCGCACATACAAGGCATCGGCGCCGGGCATGTCGTGGGGGTTGAGGCGGTACAGGTCGCCCGCAGCGTCGAACAGGCAGCCCGCCATGTGTACGGCCAATCCCACCGGATCGCCGTCGTACCTTGCCCGAAGGGCGAGCCTCGCCGTCGGGCACGGCCAGGTCCCGCAGCCTCGCCGGCAGTGCCAGAACGGACGGATCGCCTGGTGCGCGAGCAGGGCGGGGAGGGCAGGGACGCCGAGTGAGTTGTCTAGCCGGGGCATGTCCTCATGCTCCCGGTGTCTGTAGTCATATGTCAACGTCTCATGACGTTGACGTCCGCATAACACACGCCGCTGTCTACCGTCAATGTCATGGACCTCGTCGGCGCGGCGGAGATTCGGGACATGCTCGGCGGCATCAGCCGCCAGCGCGTCAACGTCATCACGAACGCCAAGGGTTTCCCCGACCCGATCGCCGTTCTTCAGATGGGCAAGGTCTGGCGCAAGCGGGACGTGGAGCGGTGGATCGCCGAACATCGCCCGGTGCAGGACTGACCAGGGCGGGGTCAGACCGACCCGGGGAGGGATCGGGCCGTGAGCCTGCACTACGAGGTGGTCTTCAGCTGTTTCCTGGATGACGAGACGCCGCCTGAGGTGCTGGACGCCCTCCGGTGGCATCTCGGGCTGCGGGACGAGCGGCCCGCCGGGCTGGACGCGGACGACCACCCGTACCCGCTGCTGTCGCCGGACCCGGACAGCTACCTGCCCGGCGGTGACGTGGCGTCGCTGCGCCGGCAGCGGGTCGGCTTCACGGCTGCCGGCGACGTGTACCAGTGGGGCCTGTGCAGCCGGAACTACTGGCTCGACGACGACATGGGCGAACTGGTCACCATCCTCGACCTCCTCGCGCCGCACGTCGTCAACGACGGGTACGGCGGCCATTTCCGTGAGGTGTACGACACCGACCTCGTCGTCTTCGAGTTCCGCGACGGGTCCTACGCGCGCAACCTGGCCCACTGACCCCCGGCGGCCGGATCGCCCTCGGATCTTGGCGAGTTTCCGTTCGCTGCTGACGGCAACTCGCCAAGATCTGCCAGTTGCGACGCCCGGGCGGGCAGGCGTGAAGTGCGGGAGACCGGGTACGCGCGCGGCCGGGAGGCGGGCGCCTCCGGGAACGAGGGGACCAATGGCAGCCGCCGCGATCGTCGCGCTGGTCATCGTCGTCGCGCTCGTGGTGCTCGTGGCCTCGCTGAGCATCCGGCTGGTGCAGCAGTACCAGCGCGGCGTGGTGTTCCGCTTCGGCCGGGTGCTGGAGCGCATCCGGCAGCCCGGCTTCCAGCTGATCGTCCCGGTCGCCGACCGCATGGTGCGGGTGAGCATGCAGACCACGGTGATCGGGGTGCCGGCGCAGGGCGTGATCACCCGGGACAACGTCACGCTCACCGTCGACGCGGTCGTCTACTACCGGGTGGTCGACCCGGTGAAGGTGCTGGTCAACGTCCGCGACTACACGTCGGCGGTGCTCCAGGTCGCGCAGACCGCGCTGCGGTCGGTGATCGGCAAGGCCGACCTGGACACCCTGCTGCGCGACCGGGACCGGATCAACGCCGAGCTCAAGGCGGTCATCGACGCGCCCACCGAGAAGCCGTGGGGCCTGCTCATCGAGCGGGTGGAGGTCAAGGACGTGTCGCTGCCCGAGGGGATGAAGCGGTCGATGTCCCGGCAGGCCGAGGCGGAGCGGGAGCGCCGGGCCCGGGTGATCGCGGCGGACGGCGAGTTCCAGGCGTCCCGGCGGCTCGCCGACGCGTCCCGGGCGATGGCCAACACGCCGGGGGCGTACCAGCTGCGCCTGCTCCAGACGGTGGTGGACGTGGCCGCCGAGAAGAACAGCACCCTGGTCATGCCGTTCCCGGTCGAGCTGCTGAGCTTCTTCGATCGGCTCGCCGGCGGGGGCCGCGAGCAGACCGTGCCCACGGGGCAGGCCGGGCAGGGCCCGACGGAGCAGGCGACGCCGGTGGGGCCGGTGCTCGGGCCGGTCACCGAGAACGTCGCCGCGGCTGCCGAGGGGGACGGGGGGCGGTCGGCGGTGTGACGGGACGGCGTATATACCGATAACCGGTATATGCTCGCCGGCATGACCGACAGCCCCCTGCGGGAACCCACGTTCCTGGTCCTCACCGCGCTGGCCGAGACACCCCGGCACGGCTACGCGGTCATCGAGGACGTGCTGCGCATCTCCGACGGCCGGGTCCGGCTGCGCGCCGGCACCCTCTACGCCGTCCTCGACCGGCTGCGCGCCGACGGTCTCATCGAGGTCGACCGGGAGGAGGTGGTGCAATCCCGGCTGCGCCGCTACTACCGGCTCACCGCGCTGGGCGCCACCCGGCTCGCCGACGAGGTGACCCGGCTGCGCCGCAACGCCGACACCGCCGGCCGCCGGCTGCGCGCCGCCGGCCTGCTGCCCGGGGGAGGGATGGCGTGAGCGCCGCCGAGCTGGAGCGCCGCTACCGCCGGCTGCTCGCCGTTCACCCCTGGGAACACCGCCGGAGGTACGAGGAGGAGATGGTGGCGGTCCTCCTGGCCGACGCGCGGCCCGGCCAGACCCGGCCCGGGCTGCGGGACACGGTCGACCTGGTCGGCGCCGGCCTGCAGGCCCGGCTGAGGGTGGGCGCACGGGGGTTCACCGAGCCGGCCTGGACCGACGCCGCCGCCGTCACCGGACTGCTGGCCGCGCTGATGCTGCTCGCGGCGGCCGCCAAGGATCTCGCCGACCGGCTCGTGCCGAATCCCGACGTCCTGCCCTACTTCCAGCCGATCGGTGCCGATCCCGTCGACTGGCTCCGGGTGGCGGGGTGGCTGGCGGTTGCGGTGGCCGCGCTGACCGGGTTGCCCCGGGTGGCCGCCGGCCTGGCCTGGGCGGGGGTGGCCGCCTGGGGAGTGCTGGTCGGACCGGGTGTGCTCGACCAGCCCGGATACGCGGCGTCCACCCTGCCTCAGCTCGCCCTCGCCCTGGTGGCGGCGGCCGCGCTGACCGTGCCCGCCGCGCCGCGCAGGGCAGTGACCGTCCTCGGGGCCCGCCGCCTGGTGGTGTTGGCCCTCGCGCCGCTGGCGGCCACCGCGGTGTTCGAACTGAGCCGCCTCAGCGGCGCCAGCACCGACCTCGTCGGCCCCGTGCCGGTGTACGTCTTCTACGGCATGCTGGAGGCACGCAGCGAAACGCTGCTCTGGCTCTACGTCGCGGGGCTCGCCACGGCCGGCCTGGCTCTGCTGGTCAGCCTCGCGACGCTGGCCCCGCCGGTCCGTTCGCGGATCCTCGTCGGCCTGAGTCCGCTGGCGGTGCTCGCCCTGGTCAGGGACGGCATGCACACCTTGCCCGGGTCGAACGTGCCGTTCCTGCCGGGGGAGGTGGCCCTGATGATTCTCGCCCCGGTCGCCGCCTTCCTCGCCGGCGCGGTGCTGGTCCGCCGCCGCGAGGAGATGCGGCGCCTGGCGGCCCTGGGCCGGGCCGCCGACCGGGAGTGGCCCACCGACTGACCATGCGCCGGTGGTCCTGCGCTCAGGCCGGGGCCGCCGGCGCCCACTCGCCGGCCTCCGCCGGCACGCCCGTCGCCTGCTCCGGCACCGCTGGCGCCGGCTTCGGCATTGTGAAGACGAACCGGGCGCCGTCGGCGTATCCGTCGTCCAGCCGCAGCGTGCCGCCGTGGTACTCGACGATCTTCTTGCAGATCGCCAGCCCGATCCCGGTGCCGTCGTAGGTGCCCCGGGGATGCAGCCGCTGGAAGATCAGGAAGACCTTGTCGGCGTACCGGGGGTCGATGCCGATGCCGTTGTCGGCCACGGCGAACTCCCAGCCGGCCGCGTCCTCGCTGACCGCCACCCGGATCCGCGGCGCCCGGTCGGGGCTGCGGAACTTCACCGCGTTGCCGAGCAGGTTCTGCCAGAGCATGGTGAGCAGCGTCGGGTCGCCCTGCACCACCGGCAGCGGGTCCGCGACGATCTCGGCGCCCGCCTCGGCGATCGGCTCGGAGAGGTTCGACTCGGCCTGGGCGAGCGACGCGGCGAGGTCGACCTCCCGGTCGTCCCGGTAGACGCGGCCGATCCGCGAGAACGCCAGCAGGTCGTTGATCAGATTCTGCATCCGGGTCGCCCCGTCCACCGCGTAGTCGATGTACTGCCGGGCCCGGTCGTCGAGCTGGTCCGCGTAGCGGCGTCGCAGCATCTGGCAGAACGACGCCACCTTGCGCAGTGGCTCCTGGAGGTCGTGCGAGGCCACGTAGGCGAACTGCTCCAGGTCCTCGTTGGACCGGCGCAGCTCGGCGGCCTGCTGTTCGAGCGCGTCCCGGTGCCGGCGGCTGGTGTTCAGCGCGTCGACCACCCGCTGCCGCATGGTCTCCACGTCCGCCGTGAGCCGGGCGATGTCGGCCGGCCCCTCCGGCGCGAGGCGGTGCTCGAAGTCGCCGCCGGCGACCCGCCGCACCGAGGCGCCCAGCCGGTCCAGCGGGCGCAGCACGGTGGTGCGGACCAGCACCGAGATGACGATGCTGTACAGCAGCAGGGTGGCCAGGAGCGCCACGAAGAGGAGGTCCCGCAGCGCGCGGGCCCGGTCCAGGTCGGCCCGGCCGGCCGCCTGCACCCGGTCCAGGCGGGCCTCCAGGCTCGTCAGCGCGGCCTGCGCGGCGTCGAAGGCGAGCCCGCTCCGCCGCACCACCGGCGCCAGGTCCGCCGCGCTCGTGCCGGCCCGCCGGGCGTCGATCAGCCGGGCCGGATAGTCCGCCCGCCAACGCTCGGCGAGGGCCAGCGCGGAGTCCAGCTCACGGCGCGCCTCCGGCTCGTCGGCGAGCAGGTCGCGGGCCCGCCGCGCGGTGGCGCGCTCGGCGGCCACCCCCTGCTCGTACGGGCGCAGCAGCTCCGGGTCGCCGGTGATGACGTAGCCGCGGACCGCCGCCACCTGCTCCAGCAGCCCGCTCTCCAGCCGGCTCACGGCGGTGCGGGCCGGGGCGATCCGGTCGGCCAGCCGGTTGGAGACCGCCGCGGTGTGGGACAGCGCCACCGCGCCGACCCCGCCGCCGGCGAGCACCAGCAGGCTCATCCCGAGCATCATGACGCTCAGCCGCCGGCTCGTGGTCAACCGCCCCCGGCGCCCCTCGGTGCCGGTCGCCGCCGCCGCTGCTGTGCTGCTCACGGCAGCACAGTAACGGAGTGTCCGGTTCGTCGCGCGGACGCGTCGCGGCGCTCAGTCGAGCAGGCCGCCCCCGGGGGGCAGGGGCAGCCCGGGCAGCGGCAGGCCGGGCACGGAGACCGACACCGACACCGACGGCAGTGGCAGCGGCAGCTTGGGCAGCGGCAGCAGCGGACTGTCGGCCGGGGCCGGCGAACCGCTCGCCCCGGGGCCCCGCGTGCCGCCCGGGGTGGCGGGCGCCGGCCGGGGCGTACCGCTGACGGTGGGGCTGGGCACGGCGGTGGGCGCCGGGGTGGCCGGGGCCGTGCTCGGCGGCGCGGCGCTCGGCGGCGCGGTCACCGCCCGGGCCGCCGCCAGGTCGTGGGCCAGCACGTCGAGCGCGGTGGCCAGCCGGGCGACGGCCGCCGGGTCCTCGACGCGGGCCAGGTCCCGGCGACCCTGCGCGATCAGCGCCTCGGCGTCGTCGAGCCGGCCGGCGTCCAGGGCCGCGCGCGCCCGCTGGATGGTGTCCTCGATGCCGCGCACCTCGGCCTGCTGCGGGTAGAGCAGCCGGGTCAGCGACCAGAGCGGGCTGCCCGGTCCGGCGTCGCGGCTGCCGATGCCGAGTCCGGAGACCAGGGCCAGCAGCGCCACGGTGGCGGCCGCCAGCCGCAGCGTCCAGGGCCGGGGTCGGCGGCCGGCCGGTCGCCGGGGCGCCTCGTCGGCGGCGGGGGGCGCGCCGGGGCGTACCCCGGTGGGTTCCTCGGCGAGGTCGGACCGCCAGGCGGCGAGGAGCCCGGCGAGCGCGTCGCCCTCGGGCGCGGGCTCGCCGCGGCCGAGCGCGTCGAGCAGCACGTCGTCGCGGGCGATGGTCCCCAGGTCCATCGCCTCGTCGCCGTCGCCCGGCGTCCGCCCCGTCATGCCGCCACCTCGTCCAGTGAGCCCCCGGCCAGGGTACGGAGCCGGGCCAGGGCACGGGACTGGGCCATCCGGACCGCGGCGGCCGACATGCCGACCACGTCCCCGACCTCGTCGGCGGAGAGTCCCACGGCGACCCGCAGCAGGACGATCTCCCGCTGCACGTCCGGGAGCCGGTCGAGCAGGGCGGACAGCCGCCGGGCCAGGTCGCTCGCCACCGCCTGCTGCTCGGGCCCCGGCGCGGCGTCCGGCCGCTCCAGCGGGGCCTCGGTGGGGGTGACCGCGGCGTCCCGGACGGCGGAGCGCTGGGCGTCGGCCACCTTGTGCGCGGCGATGCCGAAGACGAACGCGGCGAACGGGACGCCCTGCTCGCGGTAGCGGGGGAGGGCACGCAGCACGGCCACGCACACCTCCTGCGCGACGTCGTCGGCGGTGGTGTAAGCCCCGCCCACCCGGCCCAGCCGGGCCCGGCAGTAGCGGACCAGCCCCGGACGCACGCCGACCAGCAACGCCTCGACCGCCGCCGGGTCGCCCGCGGCGGCCCGGCGGACGAGTTCGGACTCGATCACTGTCGTCATGGCGTTCGCGGAACATCCTCATCGCCGGCCGGTTTCCGGCACGTTATCGACACCTCCAGGGTTTTGCATAGCTCGCCGGGTGTCCTCGGCGGGTGACGCAAAGTAGTTGTTGCGTCCGGTCGACGCCGCCCGATGTCCCAGGTGAGACCCGAAGGGAGGGACACGATGGGCGTCGAGGTGGCGGTACGCGGACTGACCAAGTCCTTCGGCGGGCACCCGGTCTGGTCGGACCTCACCCTGACCCTGCCCTCCGGAGAGATCTCCGTCCTGTTGGGACCCTCCGGCACGGGCAAGTCCGTGTTCCTCAAGACGCTGGTCGGGTTGCTCAAGCCGGACCGGGGCTCCGTCGTCATCGAGGGCCGGGACCTGCCGAAGCTCTCCGAGCGCGAGCTGTACGAGGTGCGCAAGCTGTTCGGGGTGCTGTTCCAGGACGGCGCGCTGTTCGGCTCGATGACCATCTACGACAACGTGGCGTTCCCGCTGCGCGAGCACACCCGCCGCTCCGAGTCGGAGATCCGGGCCGTGGTCACCGAGAAGCTGGAGATGGTCGGTCTGGTCGGCGCCGAGCACAAGCTGCCCGGCGAGATCTCCGGCGGGATGCGCAAGCGGGCCGGGCTGGCCCGCGCGCTCGTCCTCGACCCGCAGATCATCCTCTTCGACGAGCCGGACTCCGGGCTGGACCCGGTGCGCACCGCCTACCTCAACCAGCTCATCGTCGACCTCAACCAGCGCACCGGGGCGACCTTCCTGATCGTCACCCACGACATCAACACCGCCCGGACCGTGCCGGACAACATCGGCCTGATCTACCACGGCCACCTGGCCATGTTCGGGCCGCGGGAGATGCTGCTGTCCAGCACCGAGCCGGTGGTCCGGCAGTTCCTCAACGCCCAGCGGGTCGGCCCCATCGGGATGGCCGAGGAGAAGGACGCCGAGGAGCTCGCGGCGGAGGCGCAGGCCGGCGTGGAACTGCCGCCGCTGCCGCCCATCCCGCTGCAGCTGCCCCCGTCCGACGGGCGGCCGCGCCCGGCCGAGCGCCCGCCGGGCCAGTGGTGCCGCGAGCACGGCGTCAACCCGCCGCCCGGCTCGTTCGAGGGCCGCTGGGACGCCGAGCGGAGCGAGGTGGCGGTATGAGTGCTCCGGTCGCCGCCGTCCGGCACACCGGCGAGTTCTTCGCGTTCTGCCTGGACACCCTGCGCGGGCTGGGCCGCCGGCCGGTGCAGGTGCGCGAGTTCGTCCAGCAGGCCTGGTTCATCAGCTCGGTGTCCATCCTGCCCGCCGCGCTGGTGTCCATCCCGTTCGGCGCGGTCATCGCGCTCCAGCTCGGCTCGCTGGTCCGCCAGCTCGGCGCGCAGTCGTTCACCGGCGCGGCCTCCGTGCTCGCCGTGGTCCGCGAGGCCGGCCCGATCGTCACCGCGCTGATCATCGCGGGCGCCGGGGGCTCGGCCATCTGCGCCGACCTCGGCTCCCGCAAGATCCGCGAGGAGCTGGACGCCATGCAGGTGCTCGGCATCGATCCGATCCACCGCCTCGTGGTGCCCCGGGTGCTCGCCTCGATGGTGGTCGCGGTGCTGCTCAACGGCCTGGTCAGCGTGGTCGGGGTGACCGGCGGCTACGCGTTCAACGTGGTGCTCCAGGGCGGCACGCCCGGGGCGTACCTGGCCAGCTTCCAGGCCCTCGGCCAGCTGCCCGACCTGCTGGTCGGCGAGGTGAAGGCGCTGCTGTTCGGGGCCGCCGCCGCGCTGGTCGCCAGCCACCAGGGGATGACCGCCAAGGGCGGGCCGAAGGGTGTGGGCGACGCGGTCAACCGCAGCGTGGTGATCACCTTCATGCTGCTGTTCGCGCTGAACTTCGTGGTCACGGCCGTGTACTTCCAGGTCGTCCCGCAGAAGGGGAGCTGACGTGGCGGTCCTGCGGTATCTCGACGACCTCGGCGGGCAGCTCGCCTTCCACCTGCGCGCCCTGGCCTGGGCGCCGCGCACCCTGCGCCGCTACCGGCGCGAGGTGATCCGGCTGCTGGCCGAGGTCAGCTTCGGCACCGGCGCGTTGGCCGTGCTCGGCGGCACCGTCGGGGTGATCTGCTTCCTCACCTTCTTCACCGGCACCGAGGTCGGGCTCCAGGGCTACCAGGCGCTCGACCAGATCGGCAGCAGCGCCTTCACCGGCTTCGTCTCGGCGTACTTCAACACCCGCGAGATCTCACCGCTGGTCGCCGCGCTGGCGCTGTCGGCCACGGTCGGCTGCGGCTTCACCGCCCAGCTCGGCGCCATGCGGATCTCCGAGGAGGTCGACGCGCTGGAGGTGATGGGCGTCCCCTCGCTGCCGTTCCTGGTCACCACCCGGATGATCGCCGGCTTCGTCGCGGTGATCCCGCTGTACGTGCTCGGCCTGCTCGCCAGCTACCTGGCCACCCGCACCATCGCGGTCGGCTACTTCGGACAGTCCGCCGGCACCTACGACTACTACTTCCACCTCTTCCTGCCGCCCGAGGACGTGCTCTGGTCCTTCGGCAAGGTGCTGGTGTTCAGCGTGATCGTGGTGCTCGTGCACTGCTGGTACGGCTACACCGCGCAGGGCGGGCCGGCCGCGGTCGGCGTCGCCGTGGGCCGGGCCGTGCGGACCGCGATCGTCGCGGTCAACGTCGTCGACTTCTTCCTGTCCCTGGCCATCTGGGGCGCCACCACCACCGTCCGGATCGCGGGGTGACGACCGTGCGACACCGTCTCCTCGGCCTCGTCTTCGTCGCCCTGCTCACTGCGGCGCTGACCGCCGCCGTGCTCCAGTACCGCGGTGCGTTCACCCCGGTCGACCGGGTCACCCTCCGCGCCGACCGCGCCGGCCTGCACCTGCTGGAGGGCGCCGACGTGAAGGTACGCGGGGTGGTGGTCGGCGACGTCCGCTCGGTGCGCAGCGACGGCCACGGGGCGATCGTCGGGCTGGACCTCGACCCCGCCGCCACCGGCCGGATCCCCGCCGACGTGACCGCCCGGCTGCTGCCCAAGACCCTCTTCGGCGAGCGGTACGTCGAACTCGTCCCGCCCCCGGGCAGCACCGCCGGGCCGATCCGCGCCGGCGCCGTGATCAGCCAGGACCGCAGCCGCACCGCCGTCGAGCTGGAACGGGTGCTCGACGAGGCGCTGCCGCTGCTCCAGTCCCTGCGCCCCGAGCAGCTCGCCACCACGCTCGGCGCGATCGCCACCGCCCTGGAGGGGCGCGGCGACCGGCTCGGCGCGAACCTCGCCCGGCTCGGCGCGTACCTGCGGCAGCTCAACCCGCAGCTGCCCACCGTCGCCGAGGACCTGCGCCAGCTCGCCACCGTGCTGGACAGCTACGACGCGGCGCTGCCCGACCTGCTCGCCCTGCTGCGCGACGTGACCGTCACGGCCCGCACCATCGGCGACCAGCGCGACCAGCTCGCCGCGTTCCTCGCCGACACCACCGACACGGCCGACACCGCGCGCGGCTTCCTGGACCGGCACGGCGACCAGCTGATCCGGGTCGGCCAGGTCAGCCGCCCCGTGCTGGAACTGCTCGCCGCCTACGCGCCCGAGTACCCGTGCCTGGTGCACGGGCTGGTCGCCCTGCAACCGCGGGTCGAGGAGGTCTTCGCCGGCGGCCGGATGCACATCACCCTGGAGGTGACCCGCGACGGCGGCCCGTACGAGCGGGGCCGCGACGAGCCGATCTACGGCGCGCAGGACGGCCCGGACTGCCGGGGCATGCCGCACCCGAAGGTGCCCGCACCGGAGGTGGCCGTCGCCGACGGCTACGACTACGGCGCCACCCGTACCCCGAAGCCCCTGCCCGTGGGCGTGCCGGCCGGCGGCGCGCCCGCGGCGCCGGCCTCCCCGACGATGGGCCGGGCCGGCACCGCCGAGGAACGCGCCCTGGTGAAGCCGCTCCTCGGCGGGCTCACCGGGACGCCGCCCGCCGAGGTGCCCGACATCGCGGTGCTGCTCTGGGGCCCGCTGCTGCGCGGAGCGGTGGTGACCGCCCGATGACCGGGAAGACGACCCCCGCGCTGGTCAAGCTGGTGGTGTTCGCGGCGATCACGCTGCTGGCCACCGCGCTGCTCGCGCAGACCCTCGGCGCGTTCCCGCCCGACGGCACCAGCTACCGGGCCCGGTTCACCGACGTGACCGGGCTGCTCGCCGGCGACGACGTGCGGATCGCCGGGGTGCGCGTGGGCAAGGTGGCCGACATCCGGGTGGTCGACGACACGACCGCCGAGGTGGCCTTCACCGTCGACCGGGAGGTACCGCTGGCCGTCGGCGTGCGCGCCGCCGTGCGCTACCGCAACCTGGTCGGGCAGCGCTACCTGGCGCTGACCGAGGGCCCCGGCGACCCGCGCCCGCTGCGTCCCGACGGCCTCATCCCGCTCACCCAGACCAAGCCGGCGCTGGACCTGACCGTGCTGTTCAACGGCTTCCGGCCGCTGTTCACCGCGCTCGACCCCGCCGAGGTCAACAAGCTGGCGTACGAGATCGTCCAGGTGCTCCAGGGCGAGGGCGGCACGGTGGCCAGCCTGCTGCGGCGCACCGCCTCGCTGACCAGCACGCTGGCCGACCGGGACGCGGTGATCGGGCGGGTGGTCACCAACCTCAACCAGGTGCTCGGCACCCTGGCCGCGCACGACCGGGACCTCGACCAGAGCATCACCCAGCTCCAACAGTTCGTCTCCGGGCTCTCCGCCGACCGCACCGCCATCGGCGAGGCGCTGGTCAGCCTCGGCGAGCTGACCGACACCACCGCCGGGCTGCTGCGCCAGACCCGGCCGCCGCTCGCCGCCGACGTCCGCGCCCTCGACGAGCTGGCCGGCACACTCGACCGCAACTCCGCCGTCATCGACGCCACCCTGGGCCGGCTGCCGCAGCGCTACGAGTCGCTGACCCGGGTCGCCTCGTACGGCTCCTGGTTCAACTTCTACCTCTGCGACTTCGACGGCCGGCTCGCCGTCGACGGCCACGCGCCGCTCACCGTGCCCGGCGTCGACGCCACCGCCGCCCGCTGCGCCACCGGAGGTGCCCGGTGAGACCGTTCCGCGAACGCAACCCGGTGATCGTCGGCGCGGTCGGGCTGACCGTGCTCGTCGCCGTCCTGCTCGGCGCGTTCCAGCTCGACCGGATCGCCGCGCTCACCGGCCGGACGTACGCCGCCGCGTTCCACGACGCCAGCGGCCTGGCCACCGGCAACGAGGTGCGGGTGGCCGGGGTGCGGGTCGGGCAGGTGACCGCCGTGGAACTCGCCCGCGCGCCGCAGCCGTACGTGCGGGTGCGGTTCCGGGTCGACGACGACGGCGTACGCCTCGGCCGGGACACCGGCGCCACCATCCGGATCAAGACGGTGCTCGGGCAGAAGTACCTGGCCCTGGCCCCGGCCGGCCCGGGCAAGCTGCCCGAGCGCGGGCAGATCCCGCTGGAGCGCACCGCCGCCCCGTTCGACGTGGTGCAGGCCGTCACGGGCCTCGCCGACACCCTCGACAAGGTCGACACCGACCAGCTCGCGCGGGCGTTCACCACCCTGTCGGAGACGTTCGCCGACACCCCGCCCAGCGTGAGCACCTCGCTGACCGGGCTGTCCCGGCTGTCCCGCACCGTCTCCTCCCGCGACGCCGAGTTGCGCACCCTGCTGTCCCGGGCCCGCGGCGTCACCGGTGTGCTCGCCGAGCGGGACGAGGAGTTCCGCAAGCTGGTCACCGACGGGGAGAAGCTGCTCACCGAGGTCACCCGGCGGCGGGACGCCATCCACCAGCTCCTGGTCGGCACCGACCAGCTCGCCACGCAGCTCTCCGGGCTGGTCGCCGACAACCGCACCCAGCTGCAACCGGCGCTGCGCAAGCTGCGCGACGTGGTGGCCGTCCTGCAACGCAACCGCGACGACCTGGAGCAGACCATCCGCCGGATGGGGCCGTTCGTCACCACGTTCGCCAACGTGGTCGGCAACGGCCGCTGGTTCGACTCGTACGTGGACGGTCTGCTCCAGCCCTACCTGCCCGCCGCCACCGGAGGTCGCTGATGCCCGGTCGGATCCAGCGCTGGCGGCGGCCACTCGCCGCGGCCACGGTCCTGCTCACCGCCGTCGCCGCCGGGGCGGCCGTGTGGCGCCACGAGGCACCCGAGCGGCGGGTCGTCGCCTACTTCACCCGCGTGGTCGGCGTCTACGCCGGCTCCGACGTGCGGATCCTCGGCGTCCGGGTTGGCGAGGTCGAGAGGGTCGTCCCGCAGGGGCGGGTGGTCCGGGTCGAGATGCGCTACGACCCGGAGCTGCGGCTGCCAGCCGGCGCACAGGCGCTGATCGTCCCGCCCAGCGTGGTCAGCGACCGGTACGTGCAGCTCACCCCGGCGTACACCGGCGGCGCCGCGCTCGACGACGGTGCGCGGATCCCGGTGGACCGGACCGCCGCGCCCATGGAGATCGACGACATCTACGCCGCGCTCGACGAGTTCAACCGGACGCTCGGCCCGCGGGGCGCCAACGCCGACGGCGCCCTGTCCGACCTGGTCGCCACCGGCCGGGCCAACCTGGAGGGCAACGGCGACGACCTGCACGACACCCTCGACGGGGTCTCCCGAGCGCTGGCCACCCTGTCGACCGGGCGCGGCGACCTCTTCGGCACGGTGGTCAACCTGCAACGCTTCACCACCACCCTGGCCCGCAGCGACCAGCAGGTCCGCGGCTTCCAGCAGCAGCTCGCCGACGTCGCCGAGCAGCTCGCCGGCGAGAAGGAGGAGCTGGCCCGGGCGCTGCGCAACCTGGCCGCCGCGCTCGCCGAGGTGACCACCTTCGTCCGGCAGAACCGGACCGCGCTGACCTCGAACGTCACCGCGCTGGCGGACATCACCGGGGTCCTGGTCCGCCAGCAGCAGGCGGTCATCCAGATCCTCGACGTGGCGCCGCTGGCCATCGGCAACCTCAACCTCGCGTACAACCCCCGCTCGGGCACGCTGGACACCCGGGACAACCCGCTCGGCCCGTACGACCCGGCCACCTTCGCCTGTTCCCTGATGGTCGCCCAGCTTCCCGCCGCGGAGGTGCCGGCGATCTGCACCAAGCTCGCGCAGACCCTGCGCCAGCGCGGGCTGCCCCTCACCGACCAGCTGCGCAAGCTGCTCAAGCTGCCGCCCGGCGCCCCGGCGGGAGGCGGGTCCTCACCGGGATCCGTCAGCTCCCCCGGTGCGCCGACCGCCGACGAGGCGCCGGGCGGCTCCTCCACCCCGAGCGACCCCACGCTCGGCGGCATCCTGCGGGGCCCGGCATGACCGCCCGGCTGACCGGCGCCCGGCTGCTGGCCGGCGCGCTCGCCGTGGCCCTGCTGCCCGCCGGCTGCGGCCTGCCCGAGGTGGCCGACCTGCCGCTGCCCGGCGGCCGGCCGGCCGGGCCCGGCTACACGGTCACCGCGGAGTTCGCCGACGTGCTGGACCTGGTGCCCCGGGCCGCGGTCAAGGTCGACGACGTCACCGTCGGCAGCGTCGAGAAGATCTCCCTGGACGGCTGGCACGCCAAGGTCCGGCTGCGCATCGACCGGGCGGTGCGGCTGCCCGGGAACGCCACCGCCGCCGTCCGCCAGAGCAGCCTGCTCGGCGAGAAGTACGTGGCGGTGGCCCCGCCACCGGCCGAGCCGGCCCGTGGCGACCTCGCCGACGGCGACCTCATCCCGCTGTCCCGCACCACCCGCGGCGCCGAGGTGGAGGAGGTCCTGGCCGCCCTGGGCCTGCTGCTCAACGGCGGTGGCCTGGCCCAGCTGCGGACCATCAACGCCGAGCTGAACCGGGCCCTCGCCGGCCGCGAGCCGGCGCTGCGGGACACCCTCACCCAGCTCGACACCTTCCTCGGCGGGCTGGACCGGCAGAAGGCCGACATCGTCCGCGCCATCGACGCGCTCGACCGGCTCAGCGGCCGGCTGGCCCGGCAGCGGCAGGTCGTCGGCGACGCGCTGGACTCCCTCGCCCCGGGCCTGACCGTGCTGGCCCGGCAACGGGCCCAGCTCACCAAGGCGCTCACCGCGCTCGGCCGGCTCGGCACCGTGGGCACCCGGGTGGTGCAGCGCAGCCGGGCCGACACGGTGGCCGCGGTGACCGCCCTGCAACCGATCCTGGAGCAGCTCGCCCGGGCCGGCGACGACCTGCCGAAGTCGCTGGACTTCATGCTGTCGTACCCGTTCCCGCCGAACGTCACCGGCGCGATCGTCGGCGACTTCGTGAACCTGTCCATCACCGCCGACCTGGACGCCGCCAGCATCCTGGCCAACCTGGTGGCCGCCGCGCCCGCCCCGGCGCCGCGGACCACCCGGCCGGCGACCCCGACGGCGCCCCGGCCGCCCGCCACCGGCGGCCCGGCCCGCCCCGCCCCGCGGCCGGGCGGCGGCGTCCTGCCCGACCTGCCGTTGCTCAAGTGCCTGCCGGACCTCAAGGACTTCCCGGCCATCTTCACTCCGCCGAAGGAGTGCGGCCTGCCGGCCGGCTGCAAGCTGCTCAAGCCCGGCTCCACCGTGCCGCTGGGCGGGCTGCTGCTGCCCAAGGGCCTGGTGCCGCAGGGCACGGCGCTCCCCGCCGGCACCGAACTGCCCGACGGCACCGTGCTCACCGCCGAGTGCGTGCTGCCGGTGACCGGCGCCGTCCTCGGCCAGGTCGGCGACCTGACCGACGTGCTCGGGGGAGGGCTGATCCCGTGATCGGACGCACCGTGAAGCTCCAGGTGCTCGCCTTCGTGCTGGTGAGCATCCTCGGCGTCGGCTACGTCGGCATCCGCTACGTCGGCCTCGGCGACCGGCTGTTCCACACCGGCTACGTGGTCCACGTCGACCTGGCCCGCGCCGGAGGGCTGTTCGCCAACGCACCGGTCACCTACCGGGGCGTGCCCGTCGGCCGGGTCACCGCGGTCACCCTGCGCGGCGACGCGGTCCGCGCCGACCTGCGCCTCGACCGGGGCGTCCGGGTCCCCGACGCGCTGCGCGCCGTGGTCGCCCAGCGCTCCGCCGTCGGCGAGCAGTACCTCGACCTGCGCCCCGACCGCGACGGCGGGCCCTACCTCGCCGACGGGGCCGTGATCCCGGCCGACCGGACCGGCCTCCCGCTGGCACCGGAGACCCTGCTGACCAACCTGGACGCGCTGGTCCGCTCGGTCGACCCGGACGACCTGAGCGTGCTCGTCACCGAGCTGGGCGCCGCGTTCGAGGGCAACGAGCAGGCCCTGGCCCGCCTCCTCGACGCCGGGGACGCCCTGCTCGCCGAGGCGGACCGGCGGCTGCCCGAGACCCTGGCGCTGATCCGCGATGCGCGGACCGTGCTCACCACCCAGGCCGAGTCCGCCGAGGCACTGCGCCGCTGGTCGGCCGGGCTGGCGCAGCTCGCCGCCACGCTCCGCGCCGCCGACCCGGACCTGCGCCGGCTGCTGGCCGGCGGACCGCCGGCCGGCGTCGAGCTGCGCGCGCTGCTGCGCGGCCTGGAGCCCGACGTCGGGGTGCTGCTCGGCAACCTGGTCACCGTCAACGGGATCGCCGCCCGGCGGCTGCCCGGCATCGAGCAGCTGCTGGTGGTGTACCCGATCGCGGTGGCGGGCGGGTTCACGGTCACCCCCGGCGACGGCACCGCGCACCTGGGCCTGGTGGTGAACGCGGGCAACCCGCCGTCCTGTGTCTACTCCGGCGGTGGCACCCGGTGCGACGCCGGCGAGCGGTCCGCCGGGGCGAGCGTGCGCGGGGCCGGCAACGCCCCCCGGCCCGGCGGCGCCGATCCCGTGCCCCCACCCGACCGGGGCGGCGACCCCGGGTACGACCCGGCGACCGGCGTGGTGCTCGGCGCCGACGGCCGCCCGTTGCAGTTCGGCGGCACCGGCGGCCAGTACCGCACCGCCGGCGCCCAGTCCTGGAAACAGCTTCTGCTCGCCGGGGTGACCCCGTGACCGGCGTACCCGAGGAGGTGGCGGTGCCCAGCCGTAGGAACACCACGTTGAAGGTCATCAAGGGCGCGAAGGTCGGCGGCCCGACCCCACCGCGCCGCCGCCTGGTCAACCGCGCGGTCCCCGCACCCGCCGAACCGATCGAACGGGTGCTGGGACGCCTCGACCGGGAACCGGTCGAGGACCCCACCGAGGCCGGCGACCTGACCGTCGTCGGCGACCCGGCCGAGGTCGAGGACCTGCCCGATCCCGAGCCGGAGCCCGCCGAGCCGGACGCCGCCGAGCCGACCGGCACCGCCCCGCCCCGGCGGGCCCGGGTGCTCACCGCGCTGCTCGTGGTGCTGCTCGCCGCCGCCCTGGCCGGCGCCGGCGTGCAGGGCCACCGCTGGTACGTCGACCGGGCCACCGACCAGGCCCGGCGGGAGGCGGTGGCCGCCGCCCGGCAGGCCGCGGTCAACTTCGTCTCGGTCAGCGCGGCCAGCGTCGACCGGGACCTGAGCCGGATCACCGCCGGCGCCACCGGCGACTTCAAGGACGAGTTCAGCCGCGGCCAGGCCCAGGTCCGTGCCGCCGTGGTGGAGAACAAGGTCCAGTCGCAGGGGACCGTGCTGCGCGCCGGGCTCGTCTCCGGCGACCGGCGGCGCGCGGTGGTGCTGGTGGCGGTCGACGCCACCGTCCGCAACGTCAAGGCGCCCGACGGGCGGCCGTCGCACTACCGGATCCAGCTCGACCTGGTCCGGGACCGGGACTCGGGGGACTGGCTGGTGACCAAGCTCCAGTTCGTCGGATGACCGACAGGAGGAGACCGATGCGCGTACCCACCGTCCTGCGTCGACCCCGGGTGCGGCCCGTGCCGCTGCTCGCCGTGGCGCTGCTGCTGGCCGCCGCCGTGGCGGTGGCCGGCTGGACCGCCGACCGCCGCGCCGGCCAGCGCGACCAGGCCGTCCGCCAGGCCCTGGCCACCGCGCCGGCCGCGGCCAAGGCCCTCTTCTCCTACGACTACCGCACCTTCGACGACAGCGTCGCCAACGGTCGCACCTTCGCCACCGGCGCGTTCGCCGACGAGTACGCGCAGACCACCACGGCGCTCAAGGCGACCGCCACGAAACAGCAGGCCGTGGTGCTCGCCGAGGTCTCGGCGACCGGCGTGGTCAGCGCCGAGCCGGACCGGGTCGAGCTGCTGCTCTACCTCAACCAGTACCGCCGCAACGTGACCACGGCGGGGGAGAAGGTGGACCAGAACCGGGTGGTGCTCACGCTCGTCCCGGTGCGCGGCGAGTGGAAGGTCGTCCAGGCCAGCGCCATCTGACCGGCGGGCTTGCCGACATCTGCTAGCAGTGGCGGTGTGTCCGTTCTCGACCATCCGCCCGCACAGGCGGAAGCACCCGTTGCGCCGATGGCCGGCGGCTCCGGCGCGACCAGAATGGCCAGCGAGGCGGAGGCCGACACCCGCCCCTGGAACGCCGTGGAGTTGGTCGCATGAGCGGCTGGCAGCTGTCCGGCTACACGCCGGTCCGTCGGCTCGGCGCCGGTGCGTCGGGCAGCGTCGTGCTCGCCACCCACGACGCCACCGGCACCCCGGTCGCCATCAAGTACCTGGTCCGCGACATCGGCGCGGACTCCTCCTTCCGGACCGCCTTCCGGGAGGAGGCCCGGCTGCTCGGCGAGATCGACGACCGGCACGTCAGCCGCCTCTACGAGTACGTCGAGTCGCCGCACGGCGCGGCCATCGTGATGGAACTGGTCAACGGCGTCTCGCTGCGCCAGATGCTGCGCGCGCACGGCCCGACCACTCCCGAGGCGGCGCTCTGCGTGCTCAAGGGATCGCTCGCCGGGCTCGCCGCGGCGCACGTCCGCGGCGTGGTGCACCGCGACTACAAGCCGGAGAACGTACTGGTCACCGGGGAGGGGCTGAGCAAGCTCGCCGACTTCGGCATCGCCATGCCGGTCGGGCAGGGCTCCGACACCACCGTGTCCGGCACCCCCCGCTACATGGCCCCCGAGCAGTGGACCGGCGCGCCGGCCAGCCCGGCCTGCGACATCTACGCGGCCACCGCCACCTTCTTCGAGTGCCTCACCGGGCGGCCCCCGTACGAGGGGCCGGACCTGTTCGCCCTCCGCGAGCAGCACGCGTCGGCGCCGATCCCGACCGACCCGGCCCCCGCGCCGGTGCACGACCTGCTCCGGCACGGCATGGCCAAGCGCCCCGAGGAGCGGCCGCAGCCCGCCCAGGTCTTCCTGGACATCCTCGACCGGGTGGCGGGCGCCGGATACGGCGCGGAGTGGGAGGAGCGGGGGCTGCGCGAGCTGGCCCGGCGGGCCGCCCTGCTCGCCGCGCTCTGGCCGTTCCCCGACGGCGCGGGCGGCGCCACCAGCCTCGCCAGCACCACGCTCGGCGCGACGGCGGGGCGCGGTGGCCGGTTCCGCCGGGGGCGCACGCGGGCCGTGCTGGCCGGCGGCGCCCTCGTCGCCGCTCTGGTGGCGGGCGGCGCCGGCTACAGCTACGCCGCGAACGAGGACCCGGCCACCGCCGACGGCCCGACCGGCCATGGGTCGCCTTGGTGCGCGGGATGTCGAACGACCGCATGATCAGCTCCGGCGCCCGAGGGCGCGGGGCCACCGACGGGAAGGCGTCCGCCGGGCT
>NZ_JBEXLR010000109.1:0-21572 GCF_040610095.1 Micromonospora sp. NPDC004540 | reverse complement strand
TCTTCGCCACCGCGGAAGTATCCACGGCCATCGTCGTTTCCGTCATCAGGTGCCGCTCCTTGATCAGGAGTTACACCGTTCTTCTTACAGACCCGCTCTTGTCAGTGAGGCCTCGTCCTGCTGGTCAGGAGCGGGCTGCGAGGTCGTCGCGCTCCTCGGTGGTCATCTCTTGGTATGCGGTCCAGAAGGTGTGGAAGGGCGCTGTCAGCTCGGTTCCGTAGGTGTTGCTGTTGGCTGCCTGGCGCAGGGTGAGTTGGCCTTCTTGGACTGCGGTGGCCATCTCGCGCAGCAGCGGGTTGTTGCTGCGGGCGAGTTGGTCCAGGACCTGGCGCACGGCTTGGCCGCGCTTCTCATCGCCGCCGGTGATGTCGTCGAGGTCGTCCACGCCGTTCACACCTTTACCCCGGCGAGGGGGTGGTCGTAGCGACCGCCGTCCGGGAGTGCGGGGAGGGCGACGGTGTCGAGGTCGCTGAGTTCGCGGGTGAGGGCGGCCCGGAAGACGAGGACGGCGGCGGAGATCTGTTGGCAGAGCTTGGTCGCTTCGCCCCAGAGCCGGAACATGTTGGCGACCTCGGCGGCGGCGACGCCGTAGCCGACGAGCGCGCCGACGCCGGTTTCGGAGGTGACGGTGCCGGCAGCGGCGGCGATTCCGGCGATGATGGCGGCGTCGATGAGGCTTTTGACGACACCGCCGAGGGCCTCACCGGCGGACCAGACGGCGTCGGCCATCTCCCGGTATGCCTTGCTGATCGCGGACATGGGGGTGTGGAGGTCGGCGGTTGCGTTAGCCGTGGTGGTGAAGTAGCGGAAGGCTCCGTCGCCGGCGACGCCGTGCCAGAGGGGCCGCAGGGTGGTGGTGCCGGACTGAACGTTGTAGGCCAGGTCGTGCAGAGCGCCGCCGATGTTGTCGACGACGGGCGCCATCTTTGCCAGGGCTTCCCAGTCCCCGGACACCTGGCTTTGGATCCTGCCGATGGGGTCGAAGCCGAAAACGTGGTTGAAGACCTCGTTGAGCCAGTTCGCGGGGCTGATGTAGTCCATCCAGCCCAGCGGGTTCGCGGGCTTGTCCGGGTCGCCCGGGGTGTCGAGGTGGCCGCGGACGTCGCGGACGTCGACGAAGTTCGTCGGAGCGCAGGGGTTGTTCGCCAGTTCCAGTTCCAGGGCGGTGATGCAGCGGTCGACCGCCGGCGGCAGGGTGCGGTCGAGGCGCTCGGCGTTGGCCAGGTCGGTGCTGCGGTAGTAGCCGGCGGCGGCCCGCAGTTCGGGGGCTGAGTTCTCCAGCAGGCACGCGAGCCGGTTCAGGGTGCCGTTGATGACCTGCACCGCGTGCTCGTGCGCCTCTTTGGCGATCTTGATCTGTTCGCCTCCGGTCGCGACGTCGGCGTGCCGGTTGAGGTAGGCGCGGATCTCCCACACGTCAGCGGCGGCGCGGTCGACCTGACGGGCGAAGCCGACCAACGCCTCCGGCTCGACCGACAGCGTCATCTACGCCGCCCTAGTCCGTGAGGAACATGCCGGTCACACCCACCACGGCCAGGACGACGGCGGCGGCGAGCACGTAGAGCCGCGGGCGCGGCTCCCGGACGAAGTAGGTGGCCAGACCGAACGCGCCGCCCAGGATCGACACGGCGTACCACGGGAAGCTCGTCGGCGTGGCCTGCCCGATGACGAGCATCCAGGTGGCGACGACCGCGACGAAGATGGTGGCGTAGGCGATCGTCTGCCGCAGGTTCCGGTAGGCGGTGTCCTGCAACCGGCCGACGGACTCCCGGTAGTCCTGCACCGCCGCAGCCCGTTCCTCGTCGCTGACCTTCCGCCGCTTGTTGCGGCTTCCAGAGCCCCGGCCCCCACTCATGCCGCAGAAGATACCAACGGCCATCACGCCGCCGCTGCCCTGCGTAACGCCGACGGGTCATTTCGACCACGAGCCACCAGCCGACCCACACGCTGCGCTGGTGCGGGCTCGGCGGCAGCTCGCGCTGACCCGAGCGCCATGCGCGCAAGAACCATCGTCGCCTCCCGCCAGCTGGCGGCCTCGGTGCCTTCCACCGCCAACGCCTCGCTCTCGCCGGATCCGGCCACACGACGCCCGGCTGGGCCGAACCAGGCCTCTGGCCTGTCCCGAGATGCGGTCCATGCACTTGATCACCGCCGCCTTCGAAGCGTGGATCGGTGCGCGACCTCGATCCGAATCGAACGATGAAAGGACAACTGGCATGACCGACACGCACACGGAAAGCCCTCCCGCGCACAGCGCGATCCAGGTCCTCGCGGCGCTGGCCGAACTCGGCCAAGCCACCGCCGCCGAAGTCGCCGAGCACGCCGGACTCGGCTACTCCACCACCACTCCGAAGCTGCGCGCCTGGGAAGGTTCCGGGCAGGCCGAGCGGTTCCGCACCGGCGACGGCCCCACCCTGTGGCGGCTCACCGACGCCGGCCGCGCCGCCACCGCTACCCCGCAGCCAGCGGCGGCCGACGCACCCGCACCATCCACCGACCCCGAGGTTGCCCAGCTTGACGCCGCCGAGGCGCAGCTCCAGCCCGGTGACGCCGAACCGTCGACCGCAGCCGACACCACCGGCCCGCCCGACAGCTCTCCTGCCTCCCAGCAGGAGCCCGAGCCGGAAGCACCGGACGCCGGGGAGTCCACCGCCGGCAACGTTGCGGACAAGCCCACCGATCCGGCGTGCCAGACGCCGGCAGGCAGTCACGACAGCGGCGACGGCCCGCGCGGCGAGGACCGTTCGGCGGCGGCGCGCCGTAGGGGCGGATCGCTGCGCGGTGCGGTCCTGGACATCCTCGAAGCGCACCCCGACCGGGCCTACAGGACCGGCGACCTGTGCAAGCTCATCGACGCCGCGAACGCCGGCACGGGCGCGGCCAAAGCCAGCGCAGGTGCGGTCGCCAACGCGGCCATCAAGCTCGTCGCCGCCGGCAAGGCGATGCAGACCGTCGAGCGCCCCGCCACCTTTCAGCTCGCCCCCGCCGCCAGCGGCGGCGAGTAGTCCACCTGTCCGGCAGCCCGAGGGCGGGCGTCGAAGTTGGCGCCTCCCGCCCGCCCCCGGTGCTCCTTATTAGGCAAGGAGCGTTCCGAGTGTCTCCCACCCTGAACACGATCGCTACCGCCGCCGGCGGCATCCTCGCCGGCCTCGCCTTCGCCGGAGCCCTGCTCTGGCGGCAGCAGCAAGCGCTGCAGGCGGCCCGCTACCAGGCCACCCACGACGAGATCACCGACCTGCCCAACCGGCGGCTGTTCCTCACCCGCCTTCGTGCCGCGCTCGCCGACCGCACGCCGGTCGGAGTGGTGCTGCTCGACCTGGACCGGTTCAAGACCGTCAACGACACCCTCGGCCACGACGCCGGCAACGACCTGCTCGAACGGATCGCACGGCTCCTGGCCGGCCTGCCCGCACCCGTGCAGATCGCGGCCCGGCTCTCCGGCGACGAGTTCGCGCTGCTCGTGTCCGGCGACCGTGACGACACCGCCGCCGCGGCTTACGCCGCCTGGCAGGTCATCGCCGCCGCCCCGATCCGCGTGGTCAACGGCAACCTCCGGATGGCCGCCTCGGTCGGCCACACCCACAGCGGTAACCGGCACACCAGCCCCCGGCAGCTGCTCGCCGAGGCTGACACCGCCATGTACCAGGCCAAACGCTCCGGTAGCGGCGTGTGCGAGCACCACCCCCGCACCGCGACACCTGGGCGGCGCAGCCGCGACCGCCACTACCGCTGACCACCGGGCACCCGGCCCGCACGTCGCCGGCCGACATCCGCACCCGGCCGCCGGGCCCACCGAAGCCGGACCGCCGCGGTCGGCTGTCCCGGGTCTGCGCGGGCCGCGCAGCCCACCGGTCCCGCGCCCACCAGTGGGCCCGTTCCTGATGCCGAGGACCCCGCAGCCGCCGGCTGCGGGGTCCTCCCCTTTCCTGCTCGATGACAAGGAGACCCCCCTGTGTTGTCCTTCGCCGCTGTCCACACCCTCGCCGGATGCCTGCTGGCCGTCGACGCCGACGCCGACACGCTGGGCTGGGGCCGACCCGTGACGCTGCTGCTCATCCACGACCGGCCCCTGATCACCGACGGGCCGACCCCGGTACGCCAGATGCGCAGCGTGGAGTTCCCGCTGCACCGCGACGACCTGCTCACCGACCCGGCCGGGCTGCCGGCGCTGCTGCACCGCCTCGCCGCCAGCCTCGACGAACCGGACGCGGCAGCGCCCTACCAGGCCACCCTCGACACCATCGTGCGGCTGATCCGCGCGACGCAGCCCGACGTGCGGCTGCTGGCCTGGGCCGCCTGCTACGACGACATCCTCACCCACAACGGCCAGCCGAGGCAGATCCGCCGCATCGACGCCGTCGACACCGACGGCCGCGTCTACCAACTCACCCACCACCTGGGTGAGGACCACCCGGCGCTGGTCGTCGACGACACCCCCGACCCGGACGACACCCCCGCGACCCAGCCCGGGCTGGCCGCGCTGGTGGCCGCCACCGCCCGCCACCCCCACTGGAGCACGGCGGGAGGCACGGCATGACCGGGCAGCTGCCGCCTGACACCGACCCCGACGAGCCGATCTTCACCGTGTGCGGACCCGACGGCGCGTCCATCCGTTGCCGGGTCTGCGACGCGGTCGACCAGATCGTCTCCGACGAGGTGCCGTCCATGGCCGGCTACGGCGAGGACACCTACACCCGGTGCACCCGCTGCGGATCCGTCGAGACCACCGACCCAATCTTCGGCTGGCGCCCCCGGCCCGCCACCTGGCCGCCCCGCCCGGACCACGACCAGCCCTGATCGATAGGGCGCATCAGCTCCACCCGTCCCAGATGGACGGCATGGCCATACCGGCGGCATCGCCACGCGCGAGCAGCGCCGGCCGTGGCAGGCCTGTCCGGCCTCCCCATCACCCGAATGCGCCCGCCCGCCGCAAGGCGGGCGGGCGCACCCATTTCATTCGCCTCGCTGAAGGAGTCCTGTCCCGTGAGCAGCCACTGCTACGTCGGCATCACCGAACCCGACCACCCGCGCCTCGCGCAGGCCCGCTTCGTGCTCTGCGACGGCCACCCGAGCGCCATGCTGCCCAGCCTGGCCGCGATCTGGGCCCGGCATGCCCACTACGACACCCGCGCGTTGGTCACCGCGATCCTCGCCTGCGACTGGCAGTACCTCGACCCGGACATCACCGCCGCCACCCACTCACCCTTCGCCGGCCAGCACCCAATGCCGGGCGTCGGCATGACCCTGGCCTCCACATGCACCGACGAGACGGTGGACGCGCCGGAACCGGTCACCGTGTTCCCGTTGAGTCACGCCCGGCACCTCGACGTCGAATGGCTCTACCTGCTCGACCCGGACACCGCCACTGTCGCCGTGCACACCGACGACGGCAGCCTCGTCGCCCGGTACCCCCTGTCGGGGTGCCTGCCCCGGCCCGCCGCCGCGAACCGCTGCATGGCAGAGCTTGGCCGCACGGCAGCGGCGGCGGGAGTGCCGCGGTGAACGCCCGCGCCCTCGCCGCCCTCGCGGGTGGGGTGATCGCGGTGGTGGTGCTGTGCGCGGGCGGGGTCGGCGCGTTGTTCACCGGCGGCGGCACCGCATCGGCTGCCTGCTACGGCACCGTCAGCACCGGATCCGCCATCGCGGTGTCTCCACCCGCGGCCGGCACCGCTGGGTGGAACAGCGACCAGGTGGCCAACGCCGCCGTGATCGTCGCCGTCGGGGCGGACCTGAAGGTTCCGCCTCGGGGCTGGGTCGTCGCGCTGGCCACCGCCATGCAGGAGTCGACCCTGCGCAACCTGCCCGGCGGGGACCGCGACTCGGTGGGGCTGTTCCAGCAGCGCCCGTCGCAGGGCTGGGGCACCTCTGCCCAACTGGGGGATCCGCGCTACGCGGCCGGGAGGTTCTATCAGGCGCTGCTGGCCGTGGACGGCTGGCAGGCCATGGCGCTGACCGACGCCGCCCAGGCGGTGCAGCGATCCGCCTACCCCGGCGCGTATGCCCGGTGGGAGGACGACGCGATCGCCCTGGTCCGCGTCCTGAGCGGCGGCACTCCCGCCGGGCCTGTCGCCGCTGATCTGGAGCAGGCCATGAGCAACCCGTTGTGCCTGTTCGACGGCGGCGACGGCCAACCCGGCAGCGAGCAGGTGCCGCTCCCGGCCGGGTTCGCGCTGCCGCCGGGCACCCCGGGGCAGGTGGTGACGGCGGTCGGCTGGGCCCTGGCCCAGCTCGGCACCCCGTACACCTTCGGCGGGGACTGCACCGCACCCCACTCGGGTGTTCCCGCCCGCCAGTGCGACTGTTCCTCGCTGGTGCAGCAGGCGTATCGGGCGGCCGGCGTTGGCCTGCCACGGACCACGAGCGAGCAGGTGAACGCAGGCCAGCCTGTCACCGACTACCGCGACCTGCGGCCCGGGGACCTGCTGTTCATCCCGGGCAGCCGCGGCAGCGCGGCCCGCCCCGGCCACGTCGGCATGTACCTGGGCCAAGGACTCATCGTGCAGGCCCCGCACAGCGGCGACGTCGTCAAGATCATCAGCCTGTCCGGCTGGGCCGAGCAGCTCGCCGCCGTGCGCCGCGTCGTGATCTGACCGCCGACCGTCCGCGACACCGCGGATCCCTCACCGGCGCAGCCGGGTGTTCCGGACCGCCACCACTTCTGGCCTCCACACCACGGAGAGGACATCACCGTGAGCACAATCAACAACGACGCCGAAGACGCTGTGAGCTACCAGCCGGGCGACCGCGTCGCGCTCGAGCACACCAACGACCCGCACACCCGGCTGCGGCCGGGCGACGAGGGCACCGTGCGCCGCTACGACCCGCGCCAGCAGGTGCTGGACGTGCGGTGGGACAGCGGCTCACATCTGGCGATGCTGCTCGGCGCGGGCGACCGCGTACGTCGCCTCCCCGACGCCGGCTGGGAGCGGGTGCTCGACGCGCTGCGCACTGCCGGACAGGCCGCCGGGCGGGACGCCGCCGCATGGTGGGCACAGGACACGATCGGCGGGCGGGCCAGCGGCGACGTGGTCGCGGCCGCCCGGGAGATCCTTACCGCCATCGAGGCGGGTCGGGACATTGACGGGCTGCCGGCCGCCGACCCGTACAGCCTGGCCGACGACGCCGACCGGTACGCCGAACATGCCCCGCCTGGTGCGCCGGTATGGGAGCAGCTCACGGCGCAGCAGTGGGACCAGGCGCGGTGGGCGTGGTGCGACGGATACGACGGCGCCGCCGAAGCCGAGGCGGCCCGGCAGTGCCGCGTGGTGCTGCACCCTGACGGCGACGACCGGGACCTGCGCCACGTGTATCCGGACCGGGTGCGTCTGGGCGGGCCGGGCGTGTTCGCCGGTGACTGGGCGTGGACACCCAACGAGCACGGGGAGCTGCGCATCCCAGTTGGGTTCGTCGGCACCCTGGTCGACACGTGGAACGGGTGGGCGGTGTTCACCTGCACTCGGGAGGTGGCCGAGGCGATCGTCGCCGACCAGCACGATGCCCGCGACCGCTATCGGCAGCAGCTCGCCGCCGACGGGATCACCGGCGAGCGCCTGGAGCAGATGGTCGACCAGTCCTTGGCCCGCCTGCGCTTGGACGGCGACGTCATCGTGGCCGACGAAACCCGGGTGCACGACGACCCCGATGCCATCGACCACATCACGCCCGACGCGCACGGCCGGTACACCGTGATGGGCCGCGCCTGGACCTGGATCGCGGTGCACCCCTACGACTGCGATCGGATCGCCGGCGACCTCCCTGGCCCGCCGGCGACGGCGGCTACCTGACCCGGCTCCCCAGGTCATTCCCGGGTGAGCTCGCCCAGGGGCAGCCGGTACCAGTGCTCGGCGGTGATCAGGTGCAGCACCGGGCCGCGGCCTATCGCCGTCACCTGCGGCGGGAGCGGGGCTCCGCCGGGCAGCACCAGCCGGTACTCACCGACGACTCGCATCGCCTGGTCAGCCAGCTCACCCACAACGAGGCGGTCCTGCTGCGGTGCGTACCCGCCGAGCAGTCCGACCCGGGTGCCGCTGACCGCCAGGGCCTTCGCCCCGGAGATGTGATTGCGCCAGCCGGCGACCGAGTCCTGGCGGATCTGCACGATGGGGTAGTCGGTGTAGTAGCAGGTCCAGACCGATTCGTCGGTGACATTGAGCGCGTAGCAGTCGCTGATGGCGCCCCACTGGTTGTCCACGTGGGACGGGAATCGCCACGTCTGCTCGAGCTGCGGTGAGAAGCGCACCAGGCCGCTGCTGCCCATCGGCGGCGCGGAGTTTGCATCGCCCCAGCCGTAGTTGCCGTAGACGCCTTCGTCGAAGTAGCCCACCCATACCTCTCCGGAGGTGGTGGTGAAAACGTGTTCGATGCCGTCACCGAGCGTCGCCTGCGCCTCGATGCGTCCGTTGCTGCCGTAGATCACGGCGTTGCGGTCCGGGCCGTCCTTGCGCCACCGGCAGCGGGCTCCGACCACCAGTACCCGCCCCTCGGGCAGCGGCTGGACGGAAGGGTGGGCCAGTGTCAATCCGGGCAACTCGGTGACGTCGACGAGGTCCCCTGCCTGCCTGGTCACTCGGGCGGTTACGGGTCGGGCCGTCGTCGGGTCGGGGAACGTCGCCCAGCCGGGTTGGGTGGTGACCGACCGCAGCGCCGCTTCGTCCTCGGATGTCGACCACAGCGCTACCAGCTCACCGGCAGGCCCGATGGAGGCCGACACGAGCGCGTCCCGCGGGTCAGCCCGTAGGACCGGCGAACCCTCGCCGAGTTCCCACGTCGGCAGCGCCCGGCTCGTCTGCTTCCTCTTGCGCCATCGGCCCTTCCAGCTCGTCACCCCGGTACCTCATCACCTCACCACACCGCTGCGCCAGCCGATTCGACCCTGCGGCAGCCACCCCCCACAGCGGCGGCATATCGCGACGCGCTCGCCGCCACTCAAGCGTTCCGTGGCTGTCAGACGGCCGGACGACATGAAGCGACATGACCTACAACGAGGAGCATCAACATGTCCGATGACCCTGCCGACGAGTTCGGCGAGTACGCCCACGAGGAGATCCTTCAAGCCCTCGTCCGGAGCTTGCTGACCAGCGCCGACCTGGATCAGCTCTGCGACGACGCGGACCTGCCCCAGCTCACCCACGACGACGACACTCCGGTGACCGTCACCTCTGCCCGCGTCTACCGCGATGCCGGCGTCATGACGCTCGACCGTGGGGTGTGGCTGGAGCTGTCCGACGGCAGCGTCTTCGGCCTGACCGTCACCATCGCCCGCCGCCCCCGCCACGAGGTCACCCTCCGCCGCAGGTAGGCCCTCGCTGCCGGATCGACTTGATCCATCCGGGATTGGGTGCGTTCCTTGTCGTCGCCCACCGCCGGTGGCGGCGACACCACCACCCCGGCAGCCCTTCCTGGGATGCCTTGAGCACCTCACGGAGTTGCTGTCCGGCCCCAGCCCCGGGGCTATCGCAGCACCTGCCCGTCTCCGCCGCGCGGACACCGCATCAACTCCCCCGCGCACCCGGAGACGGGTGCGCGGGGCCCTATGACAGGAGAACCCGCATGGACCCTGCAACCCCACCCGACCCGAGCGGCCCCACCCCGCCGCCAGCCGACGGCCGCCGGCCCGGCTACCTCTACCGGCAGGTCGCCGCCCACCTCGCCGCGCACCCCGATCAGGTGTTCAAGGTCGGGGAACTCACCGCGGCGATCGCCGCCCCGTCCACCGGGGCGGTGTTCGAGGCGTTGAAGAAGATGGCCGCGGGCGGATACGCCACCCACACCACGGGCCCGCACCGGTTCCAGATCACGCAGGCCGGTGTCGACGCCGCCGGGACTATGCCACCGCCCGCCCCGCGTACACCCCGCCAAGGACGTCGCGGGGCGGGTCGGCGGCAGCCCGTCACACGCCCCAACGGTGACCTGTACTTCCCGCGCAAGCTCGCGGGGGCGACCGATGTGGACGTACTGCGCCGGCTACGCGAAAAGCGTATACCGGTGCTGCTTTACGGCCCGCCCGGCACCGGCAAGACCGCCTTGGTCGAGGCCGCCTTCCCGGACCTGCTCACCGTCGCCGGAACCGGCGACACCGTCGTGGAGGACTTCCTCGGCAACTTCATCCCCCTCCCCGACGGCGGCTTCGAGTTCGTCTACGGGCCCCTCGTCACCGCTATGCGTCAGGGGCGGGCGTTGCTGGTCGACGACGCCACCCTCATCCCGCCGAAGGTCCTCGCCGTGCTCTACCCCGCCATGGACGGACGGCGGGTCATCACCATCCCCGGCTACCGCAACGAACGCGTCGACGCCGCCGAAGGCTTCTACGTCATCGCCGGCCACAACCCGGGCGTGCACGGCGCCATCCTCACCGAAGCACTCGCCTCCCGGTTCGACGTGCACATCGAGGTCACCACCGACTGGGACCTCGCCCGCCACCTCGGCGTCCCCTCCCCTGCCGTGGCCGCCGCCGTCGCCCTCAACGGTGACCTGGCCGCCGGGCGGATCAGCTGGGCGCCGCAGCTACGCGAGTTGCTCGGCTTCGCCCGCGTCCGCAAAACCCTCGGCTTGCCCGCCGCGGCCGCCAACCTCGCCGGCCGCGCACCTGAGGAGGACCGGGAGCAGGTCCTCGCCGCGCTGCGGCAGCACTTCGGCACCGAGATCACCCCGCTGACCCTCGGCAAGCAGCGCTAAACCCTGGACGGAGTACTGATGCCTCAACCACATCACCTGCAGCCCGGCCCGACCCCGCCCAGTGGCGGCGACCCGGCTTGGCAGGAGTGGAGCGACGCCTGGACACGGCACATCCCGGTCCTGACCGGTCGCACCGACCTGACCGTCACCGTCGCCCCCGGCGCCGGCGGCGGCGCACCCGCCTGCTTCTACCCCGCGACCGGCCGCATCGAAGTCGACGCCACCCACATCGGCGCCCCCGACGTCGCGAACCCTCGCCGCGCCGGCCACAAGCGCCTCGTCCCCACCGCCTACGGGCTGCTCGTTCACGAAGCCGCCCACGCCGTGCACAGCCAGTGGAGCACCCCGCCCGGCACCTCACCCGTCGTCGCCGCCGTCGCCGAGCTCCTCGAGGAGTCCCGCATCGAGAACCGGCACCGCGCCCGCCGCCGGACCGACCGGCGGTGGCTGCGCCACACCGTCACCACACTGGTCAGCCCCGCTGACGCTCCCGCCGACGACCCGTGGCACGCGGGCCAACTCGCCGGGCTGCTGTTGGCCCGGGTCGACGCCCGCATCATCACCGCCAAAGACATCAAAGGTGTCCGCGCGGCCGTCACCACCGTCCTCGGCCGCAAACGGCTGCTGCAGCTGCGCGATGTGTGGCGCGAAGCCCACACCACTGGCGACACCGACGCCGACGCGATGATCGACCTGGCGTGGCGGTGGTGCCGGATCCTCGGCATCGACCCGCACCGCCAACCCGACACCCCCACCGTGGATGCCGGCGTGTTCGCCGGTGTGCTCGCCCAGGCACTGGCGGACTACCTCGCCCACACCGCGGGCCTCACTCCCGCGCAGTATCGGGCGCAGCAGCTCACCGCCCGGTTCTCCGCGCCCACCAACTGGTCGCTGCGAAACCCCACCGACGCCGAACGCGCCGCCGCCCGCACCCTCGCCGCCCGGCTCCGGCAGGCCCGCACCCACCAGCCCGAACCCGACACCCGGCCCAGCGTCACCCCGCCGGGACGGCTGCGCACCCGCCACGCCATCACCGCGAAGGCGCAGATCGCCGCCGGGACCATGCCGACGGCTACCCCGTGGCAGCGCCGCGCTCAGGTGCCGCCGCCGAAGCCGACGCTGCACCTCGGGGTCATCGTCGACGCGTCGTTCTCCATGCATCCCTGGGCGGCGCCGATGTCGTCGGCCGGGTGGATCCTCGCCCACGCCGCCCGCGCCAATCAGGCGATCACCGCCACCATCGCCTTCGGCAGCGACGTCACCCTGCTCGTCCCACCCCGCCAGCACCCCCAGCAGGTCCTCGAGCTGCGGGCCGACGGCGGCAGTACGGCGTTCACCGACGCGGTGAAACTCGCCGACGAGCTGCTGCAGCTACGCCAGCCCGGCCGGCTGCGGATGCTCACCGTCGTCTCCGACGGCGACCTGCCCGACATCGCACCCGCCCAACGGCTGATCACCACCCTGCACCGGGCCGGCTGTGCGGTGCTGTGGCTGCGCCCGGCCGACCTGCCTGGGCATACCTTCACCGACACCACCACCCTCACTGTGGCCGACCCCGTGCAGGCCATCGGGCACATCGCCGACGCCGCGGTCACCGCCCTCGAGCGCGCCTGACACCTTCCGGCAGCCCGACAGGGGCCAGGCCGAACCGCGCCGCCCCAGGGCTCGGATGTCGCCATGCCTCACCGGATGGCCAGCAGGCCCGCGGATCCCATCCCGCACCTCCATCGCAGTTGCCGGATACCGGCGCGACCTTCGCGCACCCCGAAACGGCCGATCGACTCTGCCCGCCTTTATCTGACCTATTGACAGGAGACACCATGTCCGACTTCAACCGGCTGCCGGTCGGCTCGCCGGCCGACCTGCTCACCGCCGTGCCGTACCTGCTGGGCTTCCGCCCCACCGACAGCTTCGTCACCGTCGGCGTCGCCGGCACCCGGGTCGTCGTCGCAGGCCGCGCCGACCTTCCCGAACCCTCCCACGTCGCCGCCTGGATCGCGGGCATGGCCCGGTCGCAGATCCGGCTGCTGCGCCACGCCGACGCCACCCGCGTCATCGTGATCGGCTACGGACCCGCCACCGCCGTCACCCCGGTCATGGACGCCATGACCCCACGCCTCACCGCCGCAGGCCTCGACGTCCTCGACGCCCTGCGGGTCACCGACGGCCGCTACTTCTCCTACCTCTGCCAGGACCCCGCCTGCTGCCCCACCGACGGGACGCCCTACGACCCCCACCGCAGCGACGTCACGATGCACGCCATCGTCGCTGGCTGCCGAGCCCTGCCCGATCGGGCGGCGCTCGTCGCCAGCATCGCCCCCACCAGCGGGGCCGCCCGCGTCGCCGTCACCCGCGCCACCGTTCAGGCCCGCGCCCGCCGCCGCGCACTGCTCGCCGCGGCCGGACACGACGGCCTGGTCCGCGCCGGCGTTGACGCGGTGACCGCCGCGTTCGCCCGCTACCGCGACGAGCAGGTCCTCCACGACGACGAGCTGGCCTGGTTGACCGTCCTGCTGTCCGACCCGGTGATCCGCGACGCCGCTTGGCAGGACAGCGACGACTGGCAGGTGCCTATGTGGACCGACGTCACCCGCCGGGCCCACCCGCCCCTCGCGGCGGCGCCGGCCAGCCTGCTCGCCTTCACCGCCTGGCGATGCGGCGATGGGGCCCTGACGTCCGTCGCCGTAGACCGTGCTCTCGCCGCCGACCCCGACTACAGCCTCGCGCACGTCATCGACCAAGCGCTACGCGCCGGGCTCCCCCCGTCCGTGCTGGATGGCTGGCCGCACATCGGTCAGCCTCCGTTCTGAGCCGCAGGAGAAACGCCCGATGCCGCCCTTCCTCAACGCCGTATCCGGGCTCCTGGGCGACACGGCTACACCCTCAACCCGCACCAGCTCCCCGACGCCTGCGCCCATCACCCGACGAAGTGAACGCGCTGCTCGCCGCAACGCGCATTATCACCGCCACCGGTGAGCAGATCATCGCCCAAACCGGCGCGACCGACGTGCTCTCAGCGACCCCCACACCAGCCGTGGCACGAACCTATCGCTGCGGGAACGGCTCGACCCCATCGCGGACACGCTGACCACCGCCCTCGCTCGCCACGACACGGCCACCACAGCTCGTCACCGCGCCGGTGAGTTCCTCCGCCACGCCCGCACTGATCTGGTGTCGATTCCCAATCCCAGCACCGGTGAGCGCGGGCGAACCGGCCGCGATGCGACGCCCTGAACAGCCCGCCACGGCGCCGTTCACCGCGTGGCCGAGATCCGCACGCTGCGGGACTCAGCACCGCCACCACCCCCTGACCGGCCTCGCGTGCCGGTGCCTTTGTCCGACCACACCCACGCACAGGAAGGGGCACACCTGCCATGGCCCTGCATCTCTACTTCGACCTGACCCAGACGCTGCGGCTGGCTGAGCACGCCGTCGCCGCCGCCGACCAGGCACCCTCGTTCACCGAGCACGAAGACGGCATCGCCTGCCCCGGCGCGCTGGTGTGGGTCCACGACCACGGCGTCTACCTGATGTCCAGCGGCCTGCCACGCCTCGAGGATCCGAACCGGCCCGGCAGCAGCCTCGTCATCTACGCCCACGGTTGGGACCCCGGCACCGACGGCCACCGCCGCGACCCGGATCTCGGCGGCGACGACTTCGCCGAGCACCTGCACCTCACCGACCAGCTCACCCCGCTGATCACCACCCTGCGCACCGCCGCAGCCGCCGGCTACCCGTGGCTGCACCTGACCGTGCGCTCCGACACCTACGAGGTCCGAGTTACCCGGATCCGCCACCAGTCCTGACACCAGCCGACGGTCCCGCCGCCCACCAGGGCGGCGGGACCCTTCCCGTTCCCGAGGAGCAACCTGCGATGACCACACCCGAGACGACGACGTCACTACCGACCCTGAAGGCCGTCCTACTCGACGCCTGGAACATGTTCCACCCGGACCAACCCGCACCACTGGGATGGCTCACCCACACCACCGCCCAGATCCACGCTCACCTGCACAACCAACACACCCCGCCCCAGGCCCAGCCGCCCGCCGCCGATGCGTACGCACTGGCCCACTTCCGCCGCGAGGTGTGGCGATCCCTGCGCGAGGCCGCCAGTACTCACGACATCGACGCCGACGCTGCAGACCGGGTGCTGAGCGCGCTGGACCTGCCAGCACTGCCCCGCCACTGGCAGGTCCGCCTGACCTTGTCCGTCCTCCTCGAGGTCACCGCTACCGGCCGTGAGGACGCCTTCGACGCCGCCGAAGCAGCCGTCGAGACCGCCCTCACCGCCGCGGAGGTGGGAGCGCAGTTCGAGTGGGACGGCAGCGAGCGCGACGGCGCCGACCCCGGCGATGTGGACCCGACCACCGACGAACCAGCCGAGCTGACGTGAGCGCCACAGCCGCTGCATGGAGGCGATCAAACAGCGGCATCTGAGAGGCATACGTGCTCGCCGCCGCGATCGCCGACACGTGCCACGCTCTTACCACTGGCGCTGGCCTCGCCCGCTGAGCCGGAACTGACCGCCAGCATCGGCTCCTTCGTCGACCCGCCTCGACGCCACCGAGTACCTGATCAAACGCCGGTGTCTCCAACGACGGCGCCCAGGACGCTGCGTCTCGCCGACGCGGTCCGAGGCTTGGTCGTCGCTCGGCCACGCACACACGGTCGCCGTTCTGTACCGGCGGCACCTGCTGCTTCGCCACGCATACCACCGCCCACGGGCGCGACGGCGCCGAGCTGAACACAGCCGCGCCTGTGCGCCGCACTACGACCACCGTCTCGGCGACTACCAGCACGACAACCCCACCGCACTGAACTGCTTCCTCAACCACCGAGGCAACTAACCAACGGGCACCAAAGCCCTCGCCATCGTGAACACGACTTGATCTACACGGAAAGTCGAGCGTCACTGCATCCAGCCGCCGCCCCTGGCGAACCCGACAGCGACACCCCACACCGCTGGCCAGGGGCGGCGGACCCACGTGCCAACCCCGTCGAAGGAGGCAACAAGCCGTGCAGCTGCCGCACCGCCACGCCGTGCCGGGCACCGTCAACGACGTCCTACTGTGGCTGCTCGCCACCGACGTCGCCGCTGCCCACCAAGCGGAGCCCGACCAGCCGGACCGCTGCGCCAACCGGCGCTGCGCCGGCCACCAATACCCGTGCCCGCCGGCTCGCGACGCCCACCGCGCCTGCCAGGCTGCGAGCCGCCCTGACCCGACCACCCGCGGCCGGGCACGAGTGGCCGTGCCTACCGACCGGTTCGCCGGGTGGTTTCGGCCCGCGCGCCCCCAGTCGACAGCCTCACCGCGCGCAGCCTGACCGGCAGCGGAACAGCCGACTCGGTCTGACGCTGCCGGCGCCTCAGGACCCGGCATGGCTGACGTATCGGCTACCGCAGCCAGACCCAGCCGGCCTGTACGTCAGGCACGGCCGGCTCTGACCCTCTCACCGCACCGCGCACAGCCCGCGCGGGCACCGCGATTTCGGTCCGTCGCGGCCGATCGCGCACCCGCTTTGGCACCTCAACCTCAGTTTGGTCCGCAATGGGCGGCGCTCGCCGGCGGCACCCTTGCGAACGTGCGAAGGGAAACATCATGGAAGCCGTTCCGGAACCCGACGTCGAGCCCGACGCCGACGCTGAAATCAGCGTCGGCGACCCGGTCCTCGGCAAGTCTCGGCTGTTGTCACGGCAATGCGACACCTGCATCTTCAACCGCGGCAACCTGATGCATCTCGCCCCCGGCAGGCTGCGCGATCTCGTCACCGAAGCCCGCCAGCGCGAGTCGTTCATCGTCTGTCATGACACGCTGCCGCAGTACCGGCATCCACAGGCCAAGCCGGCGATCTGTCGCGGGTTTGCAGACCGCTACCGCACCCAGGCGCTGCAACTGATCGAACGGCTTTTCGGCTTTGTCGAGGTCGACCCGCCGCACTCAGCCTAGCCAGAACCATGGCAGGAGATTACCCAGCGTTAAACTTCGAGACCCGGTTCGCATGTTGGCTCGGGCTGTCGCGGTGCTGGTTGCGGGCCTACTGGCGGCCGCTGGGCCGCGGGCCCCAACTCATATCGAAATTAAGTCGGAACCAGCTCAGTCGGCTGATCCGCACCGGCCGGAGGCACTACAGCGCGGGAACGTCGATCGGCACCAGGTAGCGGAGCAAGGCGTGTGTAGTCGGATGCCAGATGAGGACGTTCAGGGGTGTTTCTCAAGATCCGGCCGCCGGGGCGGCCCGGGTACCGCCGAAGCAGGTCAGTCGGGACCCGCAAGCGACCCCGAGCGCCCTGACGACCCCATGAATGCGCCGAACGAGGCCGATGCAAGTCATCTCATTGGCAGCAGCCGCAGCATCGCCAGCGCGTTGGTTACGCCCAGGCAGGCCAATCGAAGCGGCACGGCCAGTCTGGGCAAGCTGATGCGGCAAGGCCTTGTCGTTGCGGTCAAGCTCCCTTGACCAGTGCGGACGTCATTGTCGGCACCAGCAGGGCTGCTGCAGGCTCCCCCGGCGCCACATCGGGCAGGTCATCGGCGTCGTCCGAGCCCGGGCGATCCTCCGCGCCATGCCCGCGTGTCACGACCGGGTCCGAATTCGATGTCGTCGGTCGGCGGCTTGTCCTCCATCTCCGCCATCGCGAACTCGATGCGGTCGGCGCGGATCCGTGCATCGCGTCGTTCGCGTCGTTCCGCGATTTCGTCGCTCGGCTGACGTGGGCGACCGTGAACATTGCGGCTCATAGCGAGTGAGGGTCGCACCTCAAAGATAGTTCTTCAAGAGTCAACTGCTCGGCACGCCTAGCCACTCAGGGCACCGGGCCGGCGTCCAGTCGACACAGCGGTCCGGTTGCATTTTGTTCGGCTACCCGATGCCCGCCAATCGTTCACACCTCCGGCTAGGCTCGGTAACTGCGCCACTGATGGTCCACGCGGATCGCGGCATGTTGGTGCGGCATCAGGACTTGGCGTCCGCCCTGGCGGTAGGGGTAAGTATCTGCCCGTCCTCGACCGCCGCTGGCCAGAGGGACCGATCCTGACGGCCAGCGCCTCACGCACATGGCCCGCCGGAGCCAGATGGCTCCGCGTCTGTGGCCGGTGCCTCCGGGCAGAATAGGGGCGTGCCAGCCATCACCGCCGTCCTCGGGGACATCACGACGCAGGATGTCGATGCCATCGTCAACGCGACGAACAAGGCTATGCGCGGAAGCGGCGGTGTGGATGGTGCCATCCATGGCCGCGGAGGCCCGGCGATCTTGCGTGACTGCATCGCCCGGTTTCCGAACGGGCTCGCCACTGGCGACGCAGGCTGGACGACGGCAGGTACTCTGCCCGCCCGGTGGGTCATCCATACGGTCGGCCCGAATTACCACGCCGGGCAGCACGACCGCGCCCTGCTTGAAGCGTGCTACCGGCGCGCGCTGGAGGTCGCCGACGAACTCGGCGCGCGCAGCGTCGCTTTTCCGCTGATCAGCACGGGCGGCTACGGCTGGCCACGCGCCGACGCGATCACGGCGGCGATCGAGACGATCGCGGGTGCCAGGACTCTTGTCGCCGAGGTACGGCTCGTCGCATCCGGCGAAGCCGTGTACAAGCAGATCCGTGCGACGCTTTGGGTTCGATGTCCGCCGCCCGTCGGCACAGGCACGGTCGGCTCGTTGTTCGAGCGCGAGCCGATTCAGTACTCGCTGCGCGGCGATGCCTATCTGTGGCGGGAACTTCGCGCGCGGTTCGCCGACACGCCGCTGCCGGAGGACTGGTTCACCCTGCGGACCCTCATTACCCACACCATCGAGCAGGTCGTTGGCGAAGCCCTCACCAACCGCGAGTCCACACCGTGGCACGACAGCGCCGCAGCGATATACCTCCCCGAGTTCGACCCGGGCCACGGCATGTCCGCCGGCCACGTTCACCTCCCGTGGTGGTCACACACGGGAGTGCCAATCCTGCTCGACCGGTACGCCGCACTACGCACATAGAGGCGCTCCAGGATGATTGAGCATCGCTCGGAGCCGCGGCCCCGAAGCCAACCGGCGCGAAGTGGCGTCAGAAGTGCATGAACGCAAACTCCGCTGGAAGCGCGGCTCGCTCGCGCGTCGGGCCGCCAACCCTCGACGTCCGCTGAGCCGACAGAGCGGGGCACGGACGCACACGTCGGCGGCGGATGCGTGCGTTCGTCGTATAGGAAGTCGCGCGACGCGGACGCCAGTTCAGGGCAGGGCGGGATCTGGGTACTCGACCACGAAACGCTCGCCCGTTTCGTGGTCGACCAACGAGTTGTCGACCAGCCATTGAACAGCCCGCCGCTTTGCGCGCACGTCGCGGAAGGCATGCCATGCTGGCAGCAGGTGCGGATACTCGTCGTGCAACTCGTTCTTGAACCGGCGGAACGCGCCCTTGCCCTGGATCGCTCGCGCGAGTCTGTGTCCGGCCGTCGCGTCACTGATCCTCTCGGCGAAGTCGGCCATGTCCTGATGCCAGACGTAGGACGGCAGCGGGTCGATGCACACCAGGCCGAGGTCGTCGAGGTCGACGGGCACGTGACCGTCGAGGCCGCCGTCCGTTGTCCAGAACACGACCTCGCCGGTTTGCGGGTTGATCAACCATCGATGCTCGTAGTCGGTCTGGTCTTCGAGCGCGGTAGCGATCTCCTCCAGGTCTAGCCTGCTCAGGTCAAGCACCCGGCCACCATAAACCGGCGCTTCGACCCGCAACCAGCGGCAGATGCGCGCACCGCGATGACTGGCCGGGGATTTGTATGGCCCTCTGGCGTACGCCCTGCCGGTCAGCGCAGTGGTCAGGGGACGGCAGATCCCGGTGGCGGCGCCTACGATGCCAGCATGACGGGCGCGATCGACTACGCCGTGGCAGGTCCACTGACGAGGATCGACGCAATCCACAAGCCGATGCTGGAGGACCTTCCGAGCGACCCCGTCGAGATCTGCCGCGTCGTTCACGACCTGGTCATCCAGCCCACAGACGCGAAGAGTTTGAGTGTCCCCGCCGAGCGGTTCGCCGAGAATCGGCATCGTCGCGTCGACGAGCTGATCGCCGCCCTTCTGGCCCTCGACCCGGCCCCGGTGAGCGTTCCACGGGCCTTCGATCGGCGGGTGATCGGCACCTGCCGCCACTTCGCCGTGCTCAGCTGTGCCCTGCTGCGCTACCGCGGGATCGCGGCCCGTGCCCGCTGCGGCTTCGCCACCTACTTCCAGACCGGGCAGGGCGTGGATCACTGGATCACCGAGTACCGGCACGACGGCCGCTGGCTGCGGATCGACACCGAGATCCTGGGCGGCTCCCTCGTGGCGAAACCCGAAGACCTCGCCGTGGGCGAGTTCCTCACCGGCGGCGAAGCGTGGACGGCCTTCCGGGACGGCGACATCGATGCCACGCTCTTCGGCGTGTACGGCACCGACAACTGGGGGCCGGCCGAAATCCGGGGAAACGCAATCAAGGATCTTGCCGCGGTGAATAAGGTCGAGATGCTGCCGTGGGACGACTGGGGACGCATGGAGGCGTCCTACAAGGGCGAGACCGGCCCCGACTACGACGAACTCATCGACGCGATCGCCGCCGCCTGCGCCACCGACGATCCGCGCGCCGTCGCTGACCTCTACGCCTCCGAGGACCTCGCGGTGCCTATCGCGCTTCTGCGCTGACGATCCCCGGGCAGCTTGTTCTTGCAATGCCGACGCCGGGTACTGATCACGGCTCCTTGTCCGGACACTCAGGCGTCGAGATCGCGAACAGGTCAGCGGTCTTGCACGCCAACCTCCAGTTCGAGCAGTTCGACTGACCCCGACCGAAGACACGTAGGCCACCGTACTCAACTCGGCACGTCCGGATACGTGCACCATGAACTGGTTACCTTGCGTGACGAGCGCTACGCGGTATGAGCGGATGCTGGTGTGCAGCGTGAGCGACGGTATCCGGCAGTGGGCCTACTCGACCGCCGCTTTCAAGACCCAGGAGGTGCGTCGAGGACGGTCGGGAAGGTCGGTACGCCCTGTGGACCAGAGCAGCACTTGGACCGGATCTCCGGCGGGAGCGTGGGGAAAGAGCCGGGCGAGCACGGCGCTGCAGAGAGATTCAGGTGGATGCCAGTGGATGCCGAGCCCTTCGGTGATGTCGTGGGTGTGCACCAGCGTCTCGTTCACGCCCAGCGCCGCGAAGCCGCTCGGGTCTGTCGGGCCCCAGTGCCAGGCTCGTACCGAAGCGTCGGATGCGGCCAACGCGGTGCTCAGTAACCTTCCTGCGCCGGTGGCTATTCGCAGCAGGTCGCGGGGAGACGCGTCGTCGCGTACCACCAGGTCGAACGGGAGGTAGGCGGAGTCGGGCCGGGCAGCGAGCTGCCCGGCGTACGCGAGGAGGTCATGCGCGACATGGGCGGCTGTTTCCCAGCAGCTCCAGTCGAGCTTGCCGGCCGGGCGTCGCCAGTCCGCGGACTCGTGCGGTGTGAGTACCCGGACCATCTCGGCCACGGCTTGGTCGACATCACGGCTGTCCAGCGGGCGCATGACGAGGAGCCTGCCAGATCTTGCGCCGCCTCGCCGTACCGCCAAACACCCGCTCATCGGCCACGACAGGGCGGCACCCAATGCGCGTGGTCGGCGGCAGAAGAGTGCACCTGGCCGTGTTCTCGGCCCCATCGTCCCGTGCCTCCCTGATCTATCGTGCTTTTCGTCGCACAAGGACCTGGAGGGTGGCCCACGGTGGCTCGCACACAGCTGTACCTCGTCCGCCATGGCGAGCAGGATCCGGCGGCCTTGGACGGAGGCCTTTCCCAACTCGGCCGCGAGCAGGCGGACCGGCTGGGCCGGCGGCTGCGCACAGTGCCTTTCTCGGCGATCCACCACAGCCCGTTGGCCCGGGCGAGCCAGACGGCCGACGTCGTCGCCG
>NZ_JBEXLR010000108.1:0-21579 GCF_040610095.1 Micromonospora sp. NPDC004540 | reverse complement strand
GCGGCGCCGGTGTTCGGCTGGTGGCGGCGGGCATCGTGCAGGTCGGCGGCTTCGCAGGTCAGTGACACCGCCCACCGGCCGGCCCGGTGGCTGACCGTCGCGGACACGACCTTCGCCCGCCCCTTGGCCAGCATGCGCCGCAGCCGGCGGGTGTCCTGCCGTACCGCCAGGGCGCCGATGCCGGGCAGGGTCACGGTACGCGGCGCCTGCTCACCGACCCGGATGCCCGCCCGGCCGGCGGCAGAGGTTTTGCTGCGGATGCGAAACGACAGCGGTGCGCGTTTCTTGGACTTGAACCTCGGAAAACCGACCCGCCGACCCCGCCGGTGGCCGGTGCGCGATGCCGTGTACGCGGACAGGCCGCGGCCGAGATCGACCGCGGCTTCTTCAAAGACCTGCTGACATACCTCGCCCCGCCAGGCCAGACCGGTTACCTGCACCGTGACGGTCCCGTCGCTGGCGGCGACCATCACCCGGCCTGCGTCACCCGAGCGTTTCCACCCGTTGAACGCGTTGATCAGGTCGAAGCCCGACCACGGCACCTTGCCGACCGTCCCACCGCGCTTGCCGTCCAAAGCGTCCTTGACCAGCCGCAGGCACTGGTTGTAGCCGAACCGGGCCGCACCCGCATGCCGACGCAGCACAATCTCCTGCTCGGCGGTCGGGTTCAGACAGAACCGGAACGTGGTGAAACGGGCCACGGCAGCACACCATGCCACACACCACCGACAAACAGCCCACCACTTGCACAGACCCAGAAACCCCACGGGCCGACCGACAACAACGGCTCACAACGCCCAGCACCAGCCGCTCACTTCTGAAACACGCCGTAGGCCGCGTTGGGGCACGCGGCGGCGGGATGGCGTGCCCGTACGAATTCGGACAGGCCCGGGGTGGACGGCGATCCGCCGTCCACCCGGGCCCGTTGGCGCGGTCGTTCAGAGCCGGTGCCGCTTCAGCCAGTCGAGGCTGGCTTGCGCGACCTCCCGCCAGCCGTGATCGATGGTCAGCGAATGACCGCGGTCGGGGAATCGAATCACCTCGGTCACCGCCGTGGACTTCCGGTACAACCGGGCCGTCCCCTCGACGATGGCCGGCGGTACGGTGTGGTCCCGGCCGCCGGAGGTCAGCAGCAGCGGCCCCCGGCCCGGGTCCGAGGCGTCCACCCTGGTCGCGGTGCCTACGAGGTTGGCCAGGGCGGCCTCGAAGAGCGGGCGACCCGGGGTGGGGATCGTCCACTTCTCGTAGAGCTCGGCCGACTCGCGCTCGGTGAGCGCGTTGCCGAAGCCGTACCGGAACTGGGCGGGCGTGAGCGCCACCGCCCGCCGCCGGTTGGCCGGGTTGCGTACCGCCACCGAGGCCACCCGGAGCGCGGAGAGCGGCAGGGCGAGGACGCCCTTGGCCGGGGCGGGGTCGAGGGCGACGGCGGCGCGTGCCAGGCCGCGCCCCAGCAACTGCTGGACGATCAGGCCGCCGAACGAGTGGCCGATCACCACGGGCTTGGTGGGCAGACCCCGGATGATCTCCGCGAAGTGATCGGTGACGTCCGAGACGCCGTGGTCGCCATAGCGCTCCGGTACGGTCCGGGCCTCGGCCACCGTGTCCGGAATGCCCGGCCACTCCGGCGCGATGGGGGCGTAGCCCGCCTCGCGGAACAGCTCGACCCAGGGCTGCCAGCTGGTCGAGTGCAGCCAGAGGCCGTGGACGAAGACGACGGGGACAGGGGTGGGGTTCATGCCTGCGCACTCCTCGTGACGGACCATGTGGAAGGAACGTTCTATCTGCTAGGCTGGAACGTACTCCGGCTTCGATCGAGCGGCAAGGAGGGGACGTCGATGGGTGATGCAGCCGACTCACGGCCCGCGACGCGGGGGCCCGGCGGGAAGCCGTCGGCGGCGCGCGAGCGGATCCTGGCCGCCGCCGACCGGCTCTTCTACCGGGAGGGCATCCGGGCGGTGGGCGTGGAGAAGGTGATCGCCGAGGCGCAGGTCACCCGGGTCACCTTCTACCGGCACTTCCCCACCAAGGACGACCTGATCGCCACCTACCTCGCCGTCCGATCACAGCGGGAGCGGGAGGCGCTGGCCGAGGTGCGCGCCGCGCTTCCAGGCGACCACCGGGGGGTGCTGGGCGCCATCGTCGACGCCCTCGTCGCAGAGAGCCGGTCACCCGGCTTCCGCGGCTGCCCGTACGTGAACGCCGCCGCCGAGTACGCCGACCCCGACCACCCGGTCCGGCACGCCGTCGCGGAGCACCGCGCCTGGTTCACCGGCCAGATGGCCGAGCTGATGACCGAGCTGGGACATCCTGACCCGGAGCTGGCGGCCGAGCAGCTGATGATTCTCCGCGACGGGGCCATGACCGCCGCGTACCTCGACGACCGGGAGCGCGTCGCCGCTGCGCTGGTCGCCGCCGGCCGGGCGGTCGTCGGCTACCGGGAGGAGTGAGAGCGGGCGTCCAGCCCGCAGCCAGGTCAACGGGAGCGGGGGAGCCTGGCCGGTAGTCTGGCGATCATGGCGGACTGGGAAATCCGGCCGGCTTCCGTGGCGGACGTCGAGGCAGTGGCCGAGCTGCGGGCCGTGGTGCTGCGGGCAGATCTGGAGCGGCTCGGGCGGTACGACGAGCAGCGGGTGCGGCAGCGACTGCGGGACGGGTTCGCGCCGGGGCACACCTGGGTGATCGAGGTGGGCGGCGCGTTCGTCGGCTGCGTGGCGCTTCGGCCGGCCGAGGACGCTCACTGGCTGGAGCACTTCTACCTGGCACCGCACCTGCAGGGCAGCGGCATCGGTGCGGCCGTGCTGCGCGGGCTGCTGGAGCAGTGCGACCGCGATGGCACCCTGGTCCGGCTGAACGTGCTGCAGGGCAGTCCGGCCCGGCGGCTGTACGAGCGGCACGGATTCACCCTCGAGACCGAGGACCCGGTGGACGTGTTCATGGTGCGCGAGCCCGCCCTGGCCGTGCGCAACAAATGATCGTCTCGCAGGTTCGCGGAGACAGCGGATCGTCAGGCAGGCCCTGGCCCCGGCCCGAATGAGTGCCCGGGCCGGGGCTCGCATGTGGTCGCCGCCGCGGGTGCCGACCGCCTCAGGTGCGCGGCGCGGCCACGGCGGCCTGGGCGTCGACGACGCCCCAGCCGTACAGCGGCGTGTAGACGCCGCGCAGCCCGACGATCGGGGTCCGGGCGGTCGACATGAGCACCGAGTACACGTTCGCCACGCTGCGCCCCTGGGCGACGAGCAGCGCCGCCACCCCGGACACGTATGGCGTGGCCATCGACGTGCCGGCGAACGCGTCGTAGTCACCGTGCCCGCAGGTGGCCGAGCCGGCGCCCACCGGGACGGTGGACCAGACGTCGTCGTCGCAGGTGACGAGGCCGGCGCCACCGGGCGCGGCGACGGCCTTCAGGTCGGCCTTCACCCCCAGGTTCGAGTACCACGCCTTGACCTCGTTCCGGTCGGTGGCGGTGACGCAGAGGGCGCCGGCCTCCCAGGCCGGGGTGTCGCACAGCGGCGCCGTCTCGTTGCCGGCGGCCGCGATCACGGCGACGCCCTTCGCCTGCGCGTACGTGATCGCCGCGGTCACGTCCGACTCCAGCCCGGTGAGGGTGAGGGCCTGGGTGCCGGGCTGTGCGCCGAGGCTGAGGTTGACCACCTTGGCGCCGTGGTCGGCCGCGTAGCGGATGCCCGCGGCGATGTCGGCGAAGCTGCCGCTGCCCGCCTCCAGCACCTTGATCGGCATGACCTTCGCGTCGCGGGCGACGCCGGCGACACCGACACCGTTGCCGGTGACCGCGGCGGCGATGCCGGCCACGTGGGTGCCGTGCTCGTCGCCGGCGTCGGGCACGCCGTTGGGGCCGCGCCAGTCGCCGTTGCCGCAGGAGCCCGTGCCGCAGTCGACGAAGGTCGCGCCGGGGACGAGCTTGGCCGCCAGATCCGGGTGGCCGAGGTCGACGCCGGTGTCCACCACCGCGATGACCACCCCGGCCCCCGTGCTGGTCGCCCAGGCCTGCTCGGCGTGGATCTGCCGCAGACCCCACTGCTTGTCGTACAACGGATCGTTGACGGCCGCCTGGGCGGGCGCCGCGGCGGCCGCCACCAGCGCGGTGACCACCGCGGTGCCGGCGAGTAACCGGGTGAACGACATTGAGACCTCTCCTCCCACGGACAGCACTTCATCTATGGATCGGAGACCGGGCGCGGAACGCAACAGCGGCAGGATCTCCGGACCGGCCCGACGGGCCGTGGACGAAGCTGGCGAGACCCTCGAAGCCGTCGTCGCCCGCGACCGACCACTGATCCGGCGCGACGGCCTGGGCTCCACGCGGTCCGACGGCCGGGATGACGGACTCCCGGAGCGCTGAAGCACGCTCTCAGGGCTGGAAGTAGTCGGGACCCCAGCAGGTCGCGTCCGCCGGCAACTCCCACCAGTGCGGCATCATCGTCGGCCGCCACGCCGGATCCGGTTGGAAGTCCATCCACTGGCCGTCGAAGGGCGCGGCCCCGGCGCGGGCCAGGGCAAGCAGTCGTTCGCCCTCGGCCCGGACCTCGGCGGCCTCGACTTCATCCCAGAACGCCGGCTCGCCGGTGTACTCGGCGAACGCGGCCTCGTCCTTCCACGACCATCTGCCGTCCGGATAGAGCAGAAGGTCGAGCTCCTGGTCGTAGACGTCGACCCCGCCGGCCCACCGGGTGACCGGACGTTCGAGGTTGACATACCAGCCGTCGAAGTCGCCGTCCGGTCGCCAGCTCCACCAGACCGAGTGGGCCGCACCGGGCGGCATCAACATCAGGGTCCGGAATGGCTGCCACGTATCCAGGCTGAGCATCGTCGTCATCCGCAGCGACGTGAGCAGCGACAGTTGCCGGGTCGGCCGGCCGGCGCCGTCAACCGACGCATGGCCTGTGAGCCCGCCTCGATCCACAGCGCGAGCCCGCGCTCGTCGTCGCTGACCACCCGCCCGCACAGCACCGAGCCGACCCGGCCGTCCGGGTACAGGTGCCGGCGGACGATCGTCTGCCCCCGCTCGAAGATCATTCGAGCACGATACCCACGAGGGCGGGTGATGAGGGCCCGTCGGCAGCGGTCAGCTCAGCTGCTCGGCCAGGGCGACGATGATGCCCTGGGGGCCGCGGACGTAACAGAGCCGGTAGATGTCCTCGTACCGCTCCACCTCGCCGACGAGTTCGGCGCCGTGGGTCCGCAGGCGGGTAACCACGTCATCGATGTCGTCGACGGCGAACATGATGCTGCGGATGCCCAGCGTGTTCGGCGGTGCCACCGATGGCTCGGTGCTGACCGCCGCCGGCGAGCGGAACCTCGTCAGCTCAACCTTGCCGTGGCCGTCCGGGGTCCGCATCATGGCGATGTCGACCCGGACGTCGTCGAGCCCGTTGACACGGTCTACCCACCGTCCCTCGACCGGTGCCCTGTCCTCCAGCTCCATGCCGAGTTCGACGAAGAACGCCATCGCGGCCTCCAGGTCGCCGACAACGATGCTGACATGGTCCATCCGCTGAATCGCCACGTCCACGAGCATAGGGGCCGGATGTCGGCAATGTCGGGGACACCGGCGGCGTGACGCGGGCGTGACGGCGGGGCGACGGCTCCGCGGGACCCTCAGCGGCGTGAGCAGCTTCCCGGGCAGCCCGCGTACGCTCCGCGGCGCCATCATCGCGGTGGACCCGCTGGGGCCGCTGTCCCGGGTGGTGGTGTTCCAGTACAACCCGGACCAGGTGCAGCGCACCATCGCGCCCCGCTCGGGCGGGGAGTCCGGGCAGCGCGCCGCCGACGCGCACCGGGCCTGGGGCGCGCCCACCGAGACGATCACCATGACGGTCGACGTCGACGCCGCCGACCAGTTGGAGACCGGCGATCCGGTCGCCGCCACCGTCGGCGTCCTGCCTCAGCTCTCCGTGCTGGAGATGCTGCTGCACCCGGGCAGCGTCCGGGTGATCGCCAACTCGGTGCTGCTGGCCGCCGGGACCATCGAGATCCTGCCGGTGGAGCTGCCCATGGCGGTGCTGGTCTGGGGACCGGCCCGGGTGGTGCCGGTGCGGATCACCCAGCTCGGCGTCACCGAGCAGGCGTTCAACCCGGCGCTGAGCCCGATCCGGGCCACCGTGGACGTCTCCGCCCAGGTGCTCACCTACGACGACCTGTCGCTGACCGACGTCGGCTACGGGCTCTACCTCGCGCACCTGGTCGCCAAGGAGGTCCTCGCCATGGTGGGCGCGGTCTCCGGCGCCGTCGACGCCGTCACCGACCTGGCCGGAGCGTGACATGACCGGGCGCTACGACTCCGTACCCGTCGCGGGAACGACCGTGCCCGACGGCGTCGGCGGCCTGCGCGAGGTGCGCCACCTGCGCCGGCGGCCGCTGCCGGAGCTGCGCGACGTGCGGGCCGCCGCCACCCACCGGGTGACCGCCGGGGACCGGCTCGACCTGGTCAGCCACCGCTACCTTGGCGACGCCACCGCGTGGTGGCGGATCGCCGACGCCAACGGGGCGCTCGACCCGGAGGCGCTGACCGGCCCGGACGCCGAGGGCGAGCTGATCGTCATCCCGCTGCCGGGGGTGTGACGTGCTGCTCGGGTCCGGGCTGCGGCTCACCGTCCTGGCGGGACGGACCGTGCCGCTGCCGCTGTCGGTCGAGCTGGCCCAGCGCTGGCGTTCCACCCGGGTCACCGAGAGCGACGCCGAGCGCAGCGCCTTCTCCCTGGTCTTCGACGCCGGCCGGGCCGGCCCGCTCGCCGCCGTGGACAGCCCGTTCGGACCGACCAGCCCGCTGGCCCCGTTCGCCCGGGTGGTCCTGGTGCTCACCTTCGGCGTGGTGCCGAAGGTGCTCTTCGACGGCATCGTCACCGAGACCCGGCTCGACCCGGGCACCGGCGCCGGGCGGGCCACCTTCACGGTCACCGGGGAGGACGTGGGCAACCTGCTCGACCGCGAGGACCGCGACGTGGAGCATCCCGCCCTCGACGACTACCTGACCGTGTTGAAGATCCTCGCCCCGTACGCGGCGCGCGGCATCCTGCCGAAGGCGCTGCCCGCCCCGGTCACCGACCCGCCGCTGCCGATCGACCGGATCCCCACCCAGCACGGCACCGACCTGGAACATCTCGCCGAACTGGCCGAGCGGCACGGCTACGTCACCTACGTCGACCCCGGACCGGTGCCGGGGATCAGCTCGTTCTACTGGGGACCCCCCGTCCGGCTCGGCCTGCCGCAGCCCGCGCTCGCCGTCGACCTGGGCTCGGACAGCAACGTGCGGGAGGTCTCCTTCCGCACCGAGGCGACCCGGCCGGCCACCGTCACCGGGGCGGTGCACGACCGGCGTACCGGGGTAACCCTGCCGGTCGCCGCGGTGGCCAGCACCCGGCCGCCGCTGGCCGCCGTGCCGTTCGCGCTGGCCAATGCCGGGGACGTGCGGCACCGCCGGTTGCGCGAGGGCAGCAGCGACGCGGTGTCCGCCTTCGCCCGAGCGCAGGGCGAGGTGGACCGGGGCGCCGACGCGCTGGTTGCCGAGGGCACCGCCGACGGCGCGCGGTACGGGGCGGTGCTGCGCCCGCGCGGCCTGGTCGGCATGCGCGGCGCGGGCTGGAGCCACGACGGGCTCTGGTACGTCCGCCAGGTCGAGCACGACCTCGCCCACGGCGGCTACCAGGTCGGCTTCACCCTGTCCCGGGACGGCCACGGCTCGGTCACCCCCGCGCTGCCCCGGAGCCCGCTGTGACCACCCGGGAGGAGCCGCGATGACCCGGCAGTTCTTCGGCGTCTACCGGGGAAAGGTGGAGCAGAACGTGGACCCCATGCTGCGCGGGCGGGTGCAGGTCTCGGTCCCGAAGGTGCTCGGCGACGGCCGGCTGGCCTGGGCCGAGCCGTGCGTCCCCTACGCCGGCAACGGCGTCGGCGGGTTCAACCTGCCGCCGGTGGGCGCCGCCGCCTGGGTGGCGTTCGAGGGCGGCAACCCCGACTACCCGGTCCTGCTGGGCTGCTACTGGCAGGTCGGCGAGTCGCCCGCGCCCGGGCTGCCGCAGCAGCGGGTGTTCCAGTCCGACTCGGTCAGCGTCACGGTCAGCGACCTGCCCATGATGGGCGGCCTCACCATCGAGGTCGGGCCGCCGGCCGTGCTGGTGCCGCTCAAGGTGGTGCTCGGCCCCGGCGGGATCGAACTGTCCACCGGGGCCACCAAGGTGGTCCTCGACGGCGTGCGGGTCTCGGTCAACGACGGCGCGCTGGAGGTGATGTGATGCCCGCACCCCTCGTGCACCAGGGCGCCATGGTGATCTGCGCGCACGGCGGCCAGGCCATGCCCACGGTGCCCAACCCCCGGGTACGCGTCGGCGGTCAGGCCACCGTGCTGCTCGCCGCGCCGTGGACGGTAGCGGCGTGCCCGTTCCCGCCGGTCTCCGGCGGCCCCTGCGTGACCAGCGTGTGGAGCGTCGGCAGCGTCCGGGTGCGCTCGATGGGCCAGCCCTTCGTGCTGGCCTCCGGCGTGGCCACCTGCGCGCCGACCGGGGTGCCCCTCGCGGTCACCGCCAGCCAGTTCCGGGCGGTGGCGACGTGACCGCCGGCCGGCACGTCGGCTTCCCGCTGCGCGTCGGCGGCCGCGGCCGCACCGCCCTGGTCGGCGACGAGGAGTATCTGCGCGGCCTGGTCGAGGCGGTGCTGTTCACCCGCCCCGGCGAACGGGTCAACCGGCCCGACTTCGGCAGCGGCGTCGACCGGCTGGTCTTCGCCCCGGCCGGCGACGAACTGGCGCACGCCACCCGGGCGCTCGTGCACGGCGCGCTGCAACGCTGGCTCGGCGACCTCGTGCAGATCGACGACGTGCGGGTCGAGGCGGCCGACGCCCAACTGCGGGTCACCGTCAGCTACGTGCCGCTGGTGGCCGGGGCGGCCGTCGGCGAGCGGCGCAGCCTCACGGTCGTAGGCGGCACCCCGTGACCGCGCCGCTGCTCGACCGGGAGGCCCGCCGGGCGCTCGTCGAGGGGGAGAGCGCCCTCGACGGGATCGACCACGTCGAGGTGCTGTCGAACCGGCCCGGCACCCCGGGCCACGTGCCCGGCGCGCCCCGCCAGCGCACCCTCCTGGTGCACCTGCTGCGCGGCCCGGTCCCCGCCGGCCTCGACGCCGGCCGGGTCCGCGTCCTCGGCGGGGTGCGGGTCGACCCGCGAGTCAACCCGGTGCGGGTGCTCTGGGCGTACCCGGCGAGCGTGGTGGCGGCCGGGCCGCCGCCGGGGGTGACCGCGGCCGACCGGACGCTGGTGACCGGGGCGGTGCCGGCGCCCGCGCGGGGCCGGGTGCTGGTGGTGCGTACCTCCTCCAGCGGGGACTGGTCCAGCTACCTGCTCGCCCTCACCGGCCCGGGCGGCGAGGGCTTCCCGGCCGGCTTCGACGAGCCGCTGTCCACCTGCCCGTTCGCGTTCGCCGTCGACTGCCCCGACGAGCTGGACTGTCGACCCGACGGCGGCTGCCCGCCGGTGCCCGCCACCACCCCCGCCCTGGACTACCTGGCCCGCGACTACGCGGGGCTGCGCACCCGGCTGCTCGACCGGCTCGCCGTGCTGCTGCCCGGCTGGACCGACCGCAACCCGGCCGACCCGCTGGTCACCCTCGCCGAGCTGTTCGCGTACGTGGGGGACCGGCTCACCTACCGGCAGGACGCGATCGCCGCCGAGGCCCACCTGGCCACCGCGCGGCTGCGTCCCTCGGTGCGCCGGCACGCCCGGCTGCTCGACTACCGGATGCACGACGGCTGCGCGGCCCGGACGTGGCTGGCGTTCCGCACCGCCGCGCCGCTGACCCTGCCGGCGCGTACCCCGGTCGCCGGGGTCGAGGATCCGCTGCCACCCGACGCCGGGGTGGAGATCGCGGTGGACGCCGGCGCCACCGTCTTCGAGACCCTCGCCCCGGTGGCGCTGCGCCCGGCCCGCAACCAGCTCGACCTGCACGCCTGGGGTGACCCGGACGCCTGCCTGCCGGCCGGCGCGACCAGCGGCTGGCTGCGCCACCCGGCCGGCGCCGACCCGCAGCTGCGCGCCGGCGACGTCCTCGTCCTCGCGCCGGTCGACGAGACCGGGACGGTGGTGGGTGACGAGGCCCGCCGGCAGGCCGTGCGGCTCGACCGCGATCCGGTCACCCGCGCGGACCCGCTCGCCCCCGCCGGCACGGTCGTCCGCGAGTTGCACTGGGCCGCCGAGGACGCCCTGGCCGTTCCGCTGCCGGTGGCCCGCCGGGCCGCCGACGGCACCGCCGCCCCGGCCGCCGTGGCGCTGGCCAACGTCGCGCTCGCCGAGCACGCCGTCGCGCTGCCCCCGCGCGGGCTGCTGCCCCCGCAGGCGCCCGCCGACGGCCCGTACCGGCCGCGGCTGCCCACCGGGCGGCACAAGGTGGCCTGGACCGACAGTGCCGTGGACGAGCGCAGCGCCGCCGCCGCGCTGCGCCCCGACCCGCGCCGCGCGCTGCCCGCCGTGCTGCTCGACGACGGCAGCCGCACCTGGACGCCCGTGCCCGACCTGCTGGCCAGCGGCCGGCTCGACCCGCACGTGGTGGCCGAACCGGAGACCACCGGCCTGCTGCGGCTGCGCCCCGGCGACGGGCTCAACGGTCGCCGCCCGGCGCCCGGCACCACCCTCACCGCCTGGCCCCGGGTGGGCGGCGGCGCCGCCGGCAACGTCGGCGCCGACGTGCTCACCCTGCCGCTGCCCACGCCCGGCTGGACGGTGCCGGCCGGAGTGACCGTCAGCAACCCGTTGCCGGCCACCGGCGGGATCGACCCCGAGTCGGTCGACGAGGTGAAGGAGCTGGCCCCGTACGCGTTCCGGACCCAGTTGCGCGCGGTCACCAGCGCCGACCACGCCGCCACCGCCGAGGAGAACCCGGGCGTGCAGCGCGCGGTGGCCCGGCGCCGCTGGACCGGCTCCTGGTACGCCCAGGAGGTCACCCTCGACCCGGTGGCCCGCCGGGCCGGCGATCCCGCGCTCGCCGCCGAGGTGGCCGCCCTGCTCGACGTACGCCGGCTGGCCGGCACCGACGTGGAGCTGGCGCCACCCGCGCACGTCCCGCTGGAGATCGTCCTCGGGATCTGCGTGGCCGACGGCCACCTCGCCGCCGACGTGGAACGGCGGCTGCGCGCCGAACTGTCCACCCGGGTGCTGCCCGACGGCCGGCTCGGGTTCTTCCACCCCGACCGGCTCACCTTCGGCCAGTCCCTGTACGTCTCCGACCTCGTCGCCGCCGTCATGGCCGTGCCCGGCGTCGGCTACGTCGAGGTGGCCGACGACGACGCCACCGGCCTGCGGTTCCGCCGGCTCGGCCGGCCACCCGCCGGGGAGGTGGCCCGCGGCCGGATCGACGCCGCCGCCCGCGAGGTGCTGCGCGCCGACAGCGACCCGAGCAACCCGGAGTACGGCCGGGTCGCCTTCCACCTGCGCGGTGGCGCGTGAGCTGCGGCTGCGGTGGCGGCTGCGGGTGCGACCCGCTGCGCCCGCCCGCGCCCGAGGTCACCAACCCGCCCGGCCAGCCCGCCCTGGCCTGGCGCGTCGCCCCGCACAGCCACGCCCTGGCCCGGATGCGGGCCGCGCTCGCCGACCCGGGCCTGCCGGCCGGCGTGCGGGCGGTGGCCGGGCAGGACGCCGACGACCCCCTGCTGGCGCTGCTCGACGCCGCCGCCGTGATGACCGACGTGGTCTCGTTCTACACCGAGCGGATCGCGCAGGAGGCGTACCTGCGCACCGCCACCGAGCTGACCTCGGTCCGGCAGCTCGCCGGCATGATCGGCTACCAGCCGCGCCCCGGCGTCGCCGCCGCCGTGGACATCGCCTTCGACGTCGAGGACGCGCCGGGCGCGCCGTCGCAGGTGGACGTGCCCGCCGGCACGCCGGTGCAGTCGGTGCCCGGGCCGGGCGAGCTGCCGCAGACCTTCGAGACCGGCGTCGACCTGCGCGCGTACGCGGTGTGGAACGCGATCCCCGGCGCCACCGCCGGGCCGCAGGAGATCGACTTCGCCACCGCCGCGATCTGGCTGCGCGGCACCGCGCTCGGCGTACGGGCCGGCGACGGCGTGCTCGTGGTCGGCGCCGAACGTCGCCGCTACGGGCGGACCCCCGCGCACAGCCGGGCCGCCGCCGACCGGCGGCGCGACGACGAGCTCTGGGACTTCCGCATCGTCACGGCCGTCGAGGAGGGCCCGCCCGGCCTGGCCGGCTGGACCCGCCTGGCGCTCGCCGAGCGGATCGGCTGGCGGCGCTCGACGCCGCTGACCGCCGAGGAGGGCGTGCAGGTGCACGCCTTCGCCACCCGGACCAACCTGTTCGGCTGGAACGCGCCGATGGCCGGCCTGCTCGCCGGGAACGACCCGCCGCCGCCCGGCATCACGGGCGGCGAGTGGGACGACATCGACAACCCGTTCCCGCCCGGGAATCCGGCCCCCGCCGACGTGGTCGAGGTCGACGGCGACCACCCCCGGATGGTGCCAGGCTCCTGGCTGCTGCTCGAACGCCCCGACTACCGCGAGCTGTACGCCGTCGAGGCGGCCGACCCGGCCGGCGGCTCCCGGTTCGGGGTGAGCGGCCGGACCACCCGGCTCCGCGTCGACATCACCGAGAACCTGGACACCTTCGGCCGCCGGGACACCCTGGTGCGCGGCGAGTCCCGGCCGCTGCCGGCGGCGGAGCGGCCCCTCGTCGAGCCGGTCGGCGGCCGACGGCTCACCCTGGTCGCCACCGACCCGCCGCTGCCCACCGGTCGCCGGGTGGTGGTGACCGGGTTCCCACCCGGCGGGCCGCCCGCCGACCCGCTCGTCGCCGCCGCCACCGCGCCTCCGCTGGCCGAGACCGCGGTGGTGCTGGCCTGCGCGGTCACCGCCGACGGCCGGACCATGACCGTCGACCTGGACCGCGACCTCACCCTCCACTACGACCCGCGCGGCCTGCGGGTGCGCGGCAACGTGGCGCCGGCCAGCCACGGCGAGACCGTCGTCCAGCCGCTCGGCAGCGGCGACCCCACGCTCGCGTTCCAGCGGATGCGCACCCGGCGCGGCCCCCTCACCCACGTCCGCGACGACAGCCCCGCCGGCGCCCGCAGCACCCTGGAGGTCCGGGTCGACGGGGTGCGCTGGGACCCGGTGCCCGCGCTGGACACCGCCGGCCCGCACGACCGGGTGAACACCGAACGGCTCGACGACGAGGGCCTGGCCACGGTCACCACCGGCGACGGCCGGCACGGCGCGCGGCTGCCCGGCGGCGTGGAGAACGTGGTCGCCACCTACCGGGTCGGGGGCGGCGCCGCCGGCGCGGTCCGGGCCGGCCAGCTCAGCATCCTGCCCCGCCGCCCCTACGGCGTGCGGGCCGCCGGCAACCCCGGCCCGGCCCGCGACTGGGCCGACCCGGAGCAGCTCGACGCGGCCCGGGCCCACGCCCCGCTGCGGATCCGCACCCTGGACCGGGCGGTCTCGGTGGCCGACCACGAGGACTTCGCGGCCGGCTTCGCCGGGGTCACCCTGGCCCGCGCCGACGACGTCTGGGACGGCCGGGAGCAGGTGGTCGTCGTCTCCGCGCTCGGCGCCGCGGCCGGTGGCGGGACCGCCCCGGCCGGGCCGGAGCTGGTCACCGCGCTGCGCGCCGCCCTGGTGGCCGCCCGGGACCCGGGCACCCGGCTCGCCGTGCTGGCCGGCGAGACCGTCCCGTTCGGACTGCGTGTCGACCTCGCGCACGACCCGGCGTACCCGCGCGCCGACGTGGAGGCCGCCGTCCGGGCCGCCCTCGCGGCCGCGTACGCCCCGCCGGCGCTGGGCTTCGCCACCGGCGTGGTGGCCTCCCGGGCCCTGGTCACCGTCCGGGCGGTGCCCGGGGTGCGCGCCTGCACCCTGCCCCGGCTCGCCGCGCCGCCCGGCGGCGCCACCGTCGACCTGCTCGCCGCGCTGCCCGGCCGGTTCGCCGGCACGCTGCGCCCCGCCCAGGTGCTCACCCTCGCCGAGGTGACGATCGGGGTGATGTCGTGACCGAAACCGCCCTGCGCCGCCTGCTCGACCTGGTGCCTGTGCACCTGCTCGCCCGCGACGCCCAGGCCGACGGCGGCACCGGCCCGCTCACCGCGCTGCTCGCCGCGGTGGCCGGCGAACTGGAACTGCTGGAGGCCGACCTCGACCGGCTGCACGACGGGTTCTTCGTCGAGACCTGCGCCGAGTGGCTGGTGCCGTACCTGGCCGACCTCGTCGGCCTCGCCGAACTCCCCCCCGACCTGGGGGTCACCGTGAGCCGGCGGGCCCTGGTCGCCAACACCGTCGCCTACCGCCGCCGCAAGGGCACCGTGGCCGTGCTGGAACAGGTCGCCCGGGACGTCACCGGCTGGCCGGCCCGCGCCGTCGAGCACCACCCGCTCCTGGTCGGCGCCACCCACGTCAACCACGTCCGCCCCGACCGGCCGGCCACCGTCTCGCTGCGCGGCGCCGCCCGGATCGAGGCCGCCGCCGTGGTCAGCCCGCCCGGACCGCGCGGCGCCCTCGACCCCCTCACCCACACCGCCGAGGTACGCCGGATCCCCACCCGTCGCGGCCGCTACGGCATCGACCACGTGGCCGTGCACCTGTTCCCGACCCAGGCGTACGAGGTGGGCGCCCCCGAGGCCGACCCGCCGGCCGGCCCGAACGGCGGCTGGTCCGCGGCCCGCGCCGCGGCCGGCCACTGGACCTTCGACCCGCTCGGCCGGGCCGTGCCGCTGTACGCCCCGCCCCACCGCGAGGAGGCGGTCGAACGGCTCGCCACCGAAGCGGACCTGCCCGTGCCGCTGCGCCCCCGCCGGCTGCTCGACCTGCTCGGCCAGGCCCGGGCCGGCGACCTGGCGGCGACCGCGCTGCCGCTCGGCGTACGGCTGCGGGTCGGCGGTGTCGACCAGCCGGACCTGACCCCCGACCGGATCCGGGTCTGCCACCTGGAGGACCCGGCCCCCGGCCCGGCGCCGCAGGTGATGGTCGACCCGGTGGCCGGCCGGCTGCGGGTCTACGCGCCGGCCGCCCCCGACGCGGTCTTCGTCCGCTACGCCTACGGCGGCCTCGCCGACGTCGGCGCCGGCACCTACGACCGCGCCGCCGCCCACGAGGCGCTGCTCGCCACCGACCCGGGCGCCCCGGTCGCCGCCGACGGGCCGGACGCCCCACCCGCCGCGGGCCAGACCGAGGTGTGCTCCGGCACGCCCGCCCCGGTCGGCAGCGTGCCCACGCTCGCCGCCGGCCTGGCCGCGGCCGAGGCGTCCTGGGCGGCCCCCGGCAGCACCACCCGCGGCGGCACCTACGTCGTCTCCGTCGCCGACAGCGCCACCCACCCCGGCAACCTCGCGGTCACCGTGCCCGCCGGCACCCGGCTGGTGCTGGTGGCCGCCGGCTGGCCGGCCCGCCGCCGCCCGGACGGCGAGGTGCTCGCCCCCGTCCCCGGCCGGTACGCCCCCGACGGGCTGCGCCCGCACCTGCGCGGCAGCCTGCGGATCACCGGCGAGCCGGGCAGCAGCGTGATCGTCGACGGGCTGCTCGTGGAGGGCGACGTGATCGTCGCGGCCGGCCAGCTCGGCCACCTCACCGTCGCGCACGGCACGGTCACCGGCGCGGTACGGGTCGAGTCGGCGGCGGGGCGGCCCAACAGCCGGCTCCAGCTCCGGCTCAGCCGGGTGGTGGCCGGCGCGGTCACGCTCGCCGCGACCGTGCCGATGGCCACCGTGGACACCTGCGTGCTCGACGCCGCCGCCGGCGGCGGGACCGCGCTGGCCGGTGAGGGCGTGCACGCCTGCCTGGAGGGCAGCACCGTGCGCGGCCCGGTCCGGGTGCGCAGCCTCGACGCCAGCAGCTGCGTGCTGGACGGGCCGGTGGAGGTGGCCCACCGCCAGGTCGGCTGCCTGCGGTTCAGCTACGTCGCCCCCGGCTCCCGCACCCCGCGCCGCTACCGCTGCGTGCCGGCCGACGGCGGACCCGGCCCGCTCCCGGTGTACGCGGCCACCGACCCGGCCTCGCCCGCCTACCCGGCCCTGGCCGGGTCCTGCCCGGCGGCGATCCGGGAAGGCGGCGAGGACCGGGCCGAGCCGGGCGTGCACCACCACCTCAGGCGACCGCTGCGGCTCCGGGCGGCGCAGCGGCAGCTCGACCCCTACCGGCCGGTCGGCATCGAGCTCGGCATCTTCGGGAGTTGACGTGCACGGAGACTTCACCCGCTGGACGTTCGATCCGCGCGACGGCTACCGCCAGGTGCTGTTGCAGCAGGGCCGGATGCTGCTCGACGCCGAGTGGAACGAGCAGACGAAGATCACCGCCTGGCACGACGAGGAGCGGACCCGCGACGTCGTCGGCGCGGCCGGCGGGCCCCTCGACGGGGCCGGCTTCGCCGTGGTCGACACCGCCGGCGCCACCCCCACCGCGAGCGCCTGGGCCGACCTGCGGATCACCCCCGGCCGCTACTACGTGGCCGGGATGCTGGTCGACGCCGCCCCGCCGGCCGGCGGTGGACCCGGGCACAAGCTCGCCGACCAGCCCTACCTGCCCAAGGTCGGCGACCTGCCCGGACTGCCCGAGCCCACCACCGACGGCCGGTACGCCGTCCTGCTCGATGTCGCCGACCAGCACGTCACCGCCGACCAGGCGCCCCGGTTGCGGGAGGCCGCCCTCGGCGGCCCGGACACCACCACCCGGGCCCGGACCGTCTGGCAGGTCCGGCTGGTCAAGGTGGCCGCCGGCACGGCCTGCGCCGACGTGGTCGACCCGGTGTGGGGGAACCGGACCGCCCCGACCATGACGGCCGCGCTGCGTGAGGTCGACCCGACCGCCGACCCGTGCCGGCTGAGCGGCTCCGGCGGCTACCGGCGGCTGGAGAACCAGCTCTACCGCGTCCAGGTGCATGATGTGGCCGGCGACGGCACCGCCCGCTACCTCTGGTCCCGGGAGAACGGCAGCGTGGTGGCCGGGCTGACCGCCATCGGCGCGCCCTCGCCGGCCGCCGCGGCGGCCGGGATGGATGCCGAGCTGAGCCTGGACCGGGTCGGCCGGGACGAGGAACTGTCCTTCCGGGAGGGTGACCTGGTCGAGGTGACCAGCCCCGACCGGGAGCTGCACGGCCGGCCCGGTCACCTGGCCACCGCCGGCGCGCCGGACGGGACGGCGCTGCCGGTGAAGTGGGCCGCGGGCGCGCCGGCCACCCTCGCCGCGCTCGGCCGCACCCCGATCATCCGGCGTTGGGACGGCCCGGCCCAGGTCGCCAACGCCAGCCCCGACGAGCTGGACGACGCCGGCATCGAGGTGCGCTTCGGCGCCGGCGACTTCCGGGTCGGGGACCACTGGCTCATCCCGGCCCGCACGGTCCGCCTGGTCTACGGCGTCAGCGCCCTCTCCGGCACCATCGACTGGCCCACCGACGACCTCGGCAACCCGCTCGCCCGCCCGCCGCTGGGCCCGGTGCACCACGTCGCGGTGCTCGGCATCCTGCGCCGCACCACCGTCGGCGGCGCCGGCCGCTGGGCGCTCGACGAGGACTGCCGCCGGCTCACCCCGCCGCTGACCGACCTGGTCACCCTCGACCTGCTCGGCGGCGACGGGCAGCAGGCCCCGCCCGGTCAGCCGCTGCCCGAGCCGGTGCGGGTGGTGGTCCGCAACGGCGGCCGCCCGGTGCACCGCGCCCGGGTCCAGTTCACCGCCGTCGACGGGCACCTGGCCACCGGCGTACCCACCGCCGCCGACCCGGCCCAGCTGATCCTGGAGACCGGCGCGCGCGGCCAGATCGACGTGCGCTGGCTGCTGCCCAGCACCGGCCCGGCCTGCCGGGTGCTCACCGCGGTCCGGCTCGACGACGCCGACGCCCCCGTCGACGCCGAGGTCCGGGTCACCGGCCGCCGCGACGAGGGCGGCACGGTCTGCCTGGTGGTCCGCCCCGAGACCGACCTGGTGCAGCTGTTCGCCGACCTGTCCGGGGTCACCGCGCTCGCGCTCTGCCTGACCGCGGGGGAGTGGACGCTCAACGAGCCGGCGGTGCTCACCGGGGTGTCCTGCGTGCTGGTCACCGGGGTCGGCTCCGCCACCCGGATCGTCTCCGCCGCCGAGTCGGCGCTGCGTCTCACCGACTGCGGCGAGGTGCAGGTCCGCGACCTGTCCGTGTCGGCCGTGCCGGCCGAGAGCGACCAGCGCAACGGCGCCCTCGACGTGCAGCGCGCCGGTCTGGTCCTCGTCGAGCGGGTCCACGCCGAGATGGGCGACGCTCCGGCCGCCGTGGCCAGCGGCATCACCGTCCGGGGCGACGGGACCGAGGGTGGCCGGCCAGTGGAGCGCGCCGTGGTCCGGGACTGCCGGGTCGAGGCGGGGCACGCGCAGACCGGCGTGCTGGTGCTGGACAGCCGGCGTACCGACGTGCTCGGCTGCGACGTGGTGGCGACCACCGACCCGGGCGCCGATCCGGAGAAGCGGTTCCTGGAGTGGCTGGGCGACCCCCGCTTCGCCCGCCGTATCGCCCGCCGGGCCGTGCACCCGCTGCTCGCCGGTGAGGACGGACTCGGCCTGCGCAAGGGCTGGTCGTCGCTGGTGGAGACCCGCAACCTGCGCTTCGGCTCCGAGATCGACGACTCGAAGGGCTGGACCGCGTACCTCGGCGACCAGGAGATCAGGACCGTCGAGGAACTCCAGGACGTGGTCCGCGACGACCTGGTCCGGCGCAACCCGGACTCCCGGTTCTTCGACGAGCGCACCCGGTTCGCCGCCTGGCTGCGCCGGGTCGCCGAGGAGTTCGCGGCCGCGGCCACGGCCACCGCCGGCATCACCGTGGCCGGGGCCACCGCCGCCGACGTCCGGGTCCGCGACAACACCGTCACGGGCGCGCTCACCGGCATCAGCGTCGCCCTCGGCGACCGCGACGAGGAGCGGGAGACGGTACGCCGGGCGTGGATCACCGGCAACACGATCGCCCCGCCGGCGCGGGCCGCCACCGCCTTCCTGCATCAGGGCGTGTACGTCGGCGACTGCCACCGCCTCGACGTGTCGTCCAACATGGTCGACCTCGCCGACGGCAAGCCCGGCTACCCGGTGCAGGGCCTGCTCTGCGCCGGCCGGCTCGGCCCGCACGCGGTCGCCGCCGCCAACACCTTCGACGGCACCGTGCTCGGCATCCGCGCGGTTCCCGGCCCGTCGGGCTCGCCCGCACTGTGGGTGGCGCGCGACAATGTCTGCACCACCGGCCCGGCGCTGGTCGACGGCACCGGGTCGTGGCGCGACGAGGGGAACCTGAGCGGGTGAGGGTGGCGGAGGCGGCCCAGCCGTCCCGGTCGGCCGACCGGGACGAGCCCGAGCGCGCCCGCCCGGAGGCGGAGCGCCCGGCGCGGCGGTCGACCCGCCCGGCCCGCAGCACCCACAGCGTGGCCCGCATCCCCGTGCACGCTCCGGCCGACCCGGCCGCCGAACACGACGCCCACGCCACCGCCGCCCGCCTCGTCGCCGCCCGACCCGCGCCGCCGGCCGCCCCGGCCCGGTCGGCCCGGCCGGTCGCCCGCCTCGCCGGCGTGCCGGATTCCCGGCTCGGCGCAGGCCGGCCGCTGACCGGCGCCGAACGCGCCCGCTACGAGCCAGCGCTCGGCATGGACCTGACCGGGGTACGCCTGCACGACGGCCTCGCCGCCAAGCTCGCCGCGAAGGAGCGGCGGGCGCACGCCTTCACGTACGGCAACCACGTGGTCCTCGGCGCCGGCGCCGGCCCGGGCGGCGCGCCCGGCCGGGACCTGGTGCTCGCCCACGAGCTGACCCACGTCCGTCAGCAGGCCCGCCCCGCACCCGCCCCGGCCGGCGCGGCCACCGAGCATCCCGGTCGAGGCCCACCGGCCACCCCGGCCCGGTCCGCGCCGCTCGGCGTCCAGTGCTTCGCGCTCGCCGACACCGCCGTGGGCCGGTTCGTCTCCGACACCGCGAGCGACGCCGCCGCCCTCGGCCGTGGCGCGCTCGACACCGCCCTCGACGTGGGCGGGGAGATCGCCGGGACCGCGCTGGAGGCGGCCTCCGCGGTCGTCGACCGGCTCGCGCCCGGCCTGCTGGAGTTTCTCCGCGGCGGCGCGCTGGTCCGGCTGCGTGAGCTGCTCTGCACCGGCGTCAACGCGCTGCTCGGCCGGCTGCTCGCCGGCCTCGCCGACATCGACCCGATGTCCGCCATCGAGTCCACCTTCACCGGGCTCGCCCAGGGCGTCCGGGACGTCCAGGCCCGGCTCGGCGGCGCCGCCCGGTCGGCCGTCGGCGCCCTGCTGCGCCCGGTGGTGGCCGCCCTCCAGGAGTGGGACGGCCCGATCATCCGGAACCTCCGGACCGCCGCGGACACCGTCAACCAGCTCTTCACCGGGCTCTGGGACCACCTCGCGGTCCCCGCGCTGGACCTGCTCGGCGCCGCCGGCGGCGCGGTCTGGGAGTCCTTCACCCGCCTGGGTGGCTGGCTCTGGGACCTCACGGCGCCCATCCGTGCCGGCGCGTCGTACGCCTGGGACTGGCTCACCACCCAGTTCGGCCTGGCCTGGGACAGCACCGAGGGCGCCCGCAGCTGGCTCGGCAACCTCGCGAACTCCGCCTGGGAGACGTTGCGGGCCACCATCGAACCGATCCGCACCCCGCTCATGGTGGTCGGCGGCATCCTGGTCCTGCTCTCGCCGCTCGGCCCCGTGGTGGTGCTGACGCAGGTGCTCCCACCGCTGTGGGACGGCCTGACCTGGCTGTGGGAGAACTGGAACACCCGCGAGATCCTGGCCGCCGCCCGGCAGGTGCTCCAGGAGCGCATCCTGCCCACCGTGATCGGCGCGGTCACCGGCGCGGCGGACACCCTCGCGGTCGCGGCCGCCTGGCTCGCCGACGTGGCCGGGCAGATCGGCACCGCGATGGGCGGCGTGCTCGGCGCGTTCGGCGCGAGGACCTGCCTGACCGCGGTGTCCACCCTGCTCACCGGGGTGGCCAACCAGTTCACCCGGATGGCCGCCTGGGCGCGCGGCGGGTTCAGCGGGCTCACCGAGGCCCTGCACGCCGTCTTCGACGCGCTGGTCGCCATCTTCCAGCCCATCCTGGACTTCCTGGTCCGGCTGGCCGTGGTGGTGGCCAACCCGCTCATGCTGCCGGTCGTCATCGGCGCGGTCATCTGGTCGCTCTGCCCGGACGAGCTCAAGCCGCCGGTGATCAACTTCGTCCTCGACCTGCTCATCGTGACGATCGGCGCGCTGCCCACCCTGCTCACCGGCCTGGGCCCGCTCGGCGCGCTGCTGCGCGAGGGCGTGGTCGGCTTCCTCACCCAGCTGCGCTACGGCGAGCGGATCGGCGACCAGCAGCGCATCGACGCCAGCAACAAGATCGCCAACCTGGCGGCCGGTGGGGGCGTGGCCTTCGTGGCCGGGATGGCGTGGGGCATCGTGCAGGGCGTGGTCGACGGCATCATCGACCCGTTCCGGCTGCTGTTCATGCTGGCCCAGCTCCTGGTGGCCGCAGCCCGCGCGGTGGCCCGGGTGGTCCAGTCGTACGCCCCGGGCATGGCCCTGGTCCGGGCCCCGCCGGCCGCTGCCGGCCCGGCCGGCGGCGCCGGGCCGGCACCCACCGCGGCC
>NZ_JBEXLR010000107.1:0-21677 GCF_040610095.1 Micromonospora sp. NPDC004540 | reverse complement strand
CCGCCTCGATCTCCCGGCGCAGCTCGTCGTAGAGGTCTCCGGCGAGCGCGACGACCAGCGCCTCCAGGCTGGGAAAGTAGCGGTAGATGGCCGGGCGGCCGCGCAGGACCTGATCACGGGACGCAAGACGCCCGCCCAGGCCGCGCGTCAGAAGTCGCCCTCGGCGACCTGGAAGACGGTCAGGCCGAGCGACCGCCACATCCGGACCACCTGCTGCCGGTCGTCGAAGACCCCGACCACCCGGTAGCGGTCCTTGATCTCCCGCTCGTAGATCTCCTGCTTGACCACGGCGTCCTTGCGGTGGTCGCCGACCGCCCGCAGGTGCAGCGCCAGGTAGGGCACCTTGACGTGCCGGGCCAGCCAGGCCTCCGTGTCGGGCCGGGCGGTGGCGTCCCGGCCGGAGCAGAAGACCACCCCGTGCCCGGCCGCGTGCATGGCCCGCACCGCCGCGATCACCGCCTCGTTCGGCACGTCCTCGCCGACCCGGGTCATGTCGTACGGGCTGCGTGACACGTTCAGCGCCACCGTGCCGTCGATATCGACCAGCACGATGTCGGGGCGCTCGGCGGTCTCCCGCTCCACCCGCGCCGGGCCGCCGGCCCGGGCAGTCGGCAGCGGCAGCGGCAGCGGGCGGTTCGCCAGGTAGCGCTCGTGCAGCCGGCGGATGGCCGCCTCGCCGACCCGGTCGGCCTCGGGGCGCTCGGCGTCCCGGCGCAGGCACTCCTCCAGCGGGACGTCGGTGAAGTCGTGCACCTCGAACGCCGCGCCGTACCGGTCGGCCAGCTCGGCCCAGTCCCGCAGGGTGCGCGAGCGCAGGTTGGTGTCGTCCACGCAGACGCTCACCCGGGCCGCCAGCAGCGCCTCCACCTGGGCCCGCTGCGCCCGGCTGACCTGCCCCTCCGCCCACTGGGTGAAGAGCCGCTCACCGTGCAGCATCCGGCGCAGGTCGTCCCGGTTGACCCGGACCACGCCGGGCTGGAGCCGGCGGGCGAAGGTGGTCTTGCCGGAGGCCGGCAGCCCTCGGGTGGCGATCAGGCGGAACATCCCCGTACCTCCCGTTCATCCCTCGGCCGTCTCCACGAATGCCCGCCAGGCGGGCGGGAATGCGTAGCGGGAGGTGAGCGTTGCGCCTGCCGGACCTGGTGTGCGGCCCGCTCGACGGGTCGGCCGACGCCCATGGCACACTGGTCAATCGGCCACCGGTTCCGGTTCACGCCCGAGCCCGTCGCGACGACGGGGAGCACGACGGCGACCCGGCGACCACCGACGAAAGGACCGAGGCGACATGAAGCCCAACATCCACCCGGAGTACGTGACCACCGAGGTCCGCTGCTCCTGCGGCAACACCTTCACGACCCGCAGCACCGCCAAGGGCGGTTCGATCAGCGTCGAGACCTGCAGCGCCTGCCACCCGTTCTACACCGGCAAGCAGCGCGTCCTCGACACCGCCGGTCGGGTCGCGAAGTTCCAGCAGAAGTACGCCAAGGTTCAGGCCAAGAAGGCCAAGTAGCTCCGTCGACGACGCCCGTGTCCGGCTCCGTGCCGGACGCGGGCGTTCGTCCGTTTGCGCCCGGTTCCGTCCCTCCCTGCCCGATCGTCGTCGTCGAAGGAGCATCCGCAGCATGAGCAGTGAGCGCCTGGCCGCCCTCCTCGACGAGTACGCCGAGCTGGAGCAGCGGCTGGCCGACCCCGCCATCCACGCCGACCAGGGCACCGCCCGCCGGGTCGGCCGGCGCTACGCGGAGCTGGTCCCGCTGCACAAGGCCGCCGGCGAGCTGGAGCAGGCCCGGGCCGACCTGGCCGCCGCCCGCGAGCTGGCCGCCGAGGATCCGGCCTTCGCCGCCGAGGCGGAGGCCATCGCGGCGTCCCTGCCGGCCCTGGAGGAGCGGCTGGCCGAGCTGCTCATCCCGCGCGACCCGCACGACGCCAAGGACGTCATCGTCGAGATCAAGGCCGGCGAGGGCGGCGAGGAGTCGGCGCTGTTCGCCGGCGACCTGCTGCGGATGTACACCCGCTACGCCGAGCGGCACGGCTGGGTCACCGAGGTGATCGACGCGCAGGACTCCGACCTCGGTGGGGTCAAGGACGTCTCCCTGGCGATCAAGACCAAGGGCGTGCCCGAGGGCGGCAACGGGGTCTGGTCCCGGCTCAAGTGGGAGGGCGGCGTGCACCGGGTGCAGCGCGTTCCGGTGACCGAGTCGCAGGGCCGGATCCACACCAGCGCGGCCGGCGTGCTGGTGCTGCCCGAGGCCGAGGACGTGGACGTCACCATCGACCCGAACGAGCTGCGGATCGACGTGTTCCGCTCGTCCGGGCCGGGCGGCCAGTCGGTCAACACCACCGACTCGGCGGTCCGGATCACCCACGTGCCCACCGGGATCGTGGTCTCCTGCCAGAACGAGAAGTCGCAGCTCCAGAACCGCGAGCAGGCCATGCGGATCCTGCGGGCCCGGCTGCTCGCGGCCGCCCAGGAGCAGGCCGACGCGGCCGCCTCGGACGCCCGCAAGGCGCAGGTGCGCACCGTGGACCGGTCGGAGCGGATCCGCACCTACAACTTCCCGCAGAACCGGATCACCGACCACCGGATCGGCTACACCGCGTACAACCTCGACCTGGCCCTGGGCGGCGAACTGGACGGGGTGCTCGACGCCCTCGGCGAGGCCGACCGGGCCGCCCGCCTGGCCGGCGAGCCGGAGCTCGGCCGCCGCTGACCCCGCCCCGCGCTCAGGAGGCGCGGAGGCGGTCCTTGGCGCGCAGCATCTCCCGGTCGGCCAGCTCGAAGGCGGCGCCCAGCGCCTCCCGGACGCTCACCCCGGTGCCCCCGTCGACCTCGGCGAAGCCGATGCTGACCCCGACCGGGGTGCCGGGGACCAGCGACTCCCAGTCCTCGGTGTGCACGGCGGCCTGGATCCGCCGGGCCACCTCGGTGGCCTCCGCCATGCCGGTCTCCGGCAGCACCACGACGAACTCGTCCCCGCCGTAGCGGGACACGAAGTCGCCCCGCCGCATCACCCGGTTGATCACCCCGGCGATCCGTTGCAGCACCAGGTCGCCGGAGTGGTGCCCGTGTCGGGTGTTCACCGCCTTGAACCCGTCCAGGTCGCAGACGCCGATCACCACCCGCTCGCCCCGGGCCACCACCGCGGCGATGTAGCGCTCCAGCCGGCGCCGGTTGGGCAGCCCGGTGAGCGGGTCGGTGAGCGCCTCGCCCTCGTACCGGGCGGCCTCGCGGCGCATCTCCTCGTGGTCGATCCGGGCGGCGATGCCGTCGATGTAGACGTCCCGCAGCCGGTCGCTGCGCTGCGCGGCCAGCCGGAACGCGTGCCGGTCGGCCCGGTGCGCGGCGGCGTGGTCACCGGCCCGGGCCAGCGCGATGCTGCGCAGCCGGGGCGCCTCGGCGGCGCCGAGCGTCTCGTCGGAGACCCGGATGGTGTCCAGCCGGGTGACCGCCTCGATGGGCCGGCCCTCGGCGACGGCCAGGCAGACCTGCCCGAGCTGGCGCAGGTCGCGGGCGCGGGCGCTGTCGCCGCCGTGCCCGAGCAGCCGGGCCGGGTCGGCGTCGCCGCCGGAGTCCACCCGGTCGCCGAGCGCCGCCCGCCGGGCCGCGGCGTAGCCGTATGCCGCCAGGCTGCTCGGCCGCAGGCTGCCGGCCCGCCCGCTGCGCAGGAACCGGGCCAGGTCGCCCGCCACGTCGCGGAGCACCCGCAGGCAGCCGTCGCTGTCGCCGTTGTGGTCCAGCGCCACCGCGTTGCGCAGCCGGATGCCGGGCGCGGCGAAGGTCTCCTCGGGGATGCCCGCGGTCAGCCCCACCTGGCGGGCGCGCTCGATGGCGCCGAGCGCGTGGCCGTGGAAGCTCAGGTAGGAGTAGGCCATCGCCAGGTCGTGCCAGCCCCAGGCGGTGTCCCGGTCCGGGTCGTCGTCGGCGCTCAGCGCCCGGGCCGCCCGGACCAGGTGCGTGACGCAGCGGTCCAGCGCGCCCTGGTGGTGCGCGGCGAGCGCGGCGAGGGCGTTGAGGTGCCCGTGCAGGTAGGGCTCGGCCAGGTCCCGGACGGCGGCGGACGCCTCCTCGATGGCCCGGGTGAACTCGGCCGTCCGACCGAGATTGATCAGCGCGGAGAGGCGCTGCACCAGGGCGTCCGCCCGCGTGCACGGGTCGTCGGTGGTGCGGATGACCCGGTCCAGCAGGGCGCACGCCTCCGCCGAGCGGCTGACCTCCTGCAACGCCCGGGCGCGCCGGAGGGCGTCAACCTGGTCCTCGACCCGGTCGAGCCAGCCCACTCGCGACCTCCTGTCGGTGTGCGTCCGGACGCACCCGCTCGTGAGGTGCCCCGCGACGCTTCATGATTATGTCGTGACCTCCCTCCCGCAACACCCGTCCGAAGGGTCAGAACGCGAGCGCCCCTCACTGGTGGTCGCCCGGGCGGCCCAGGCCCTCGCGGCGGCGGGCGTCGAGGCGCCCCGCGCGGAGGCCGAGCAACTGGCCGCGCACGTGCTGGACGTGCCGCGCGGCCGGCTGGCGCTGGCCGACGGCTTCACCCCGGCGCAGCGCGACCGCCTCGACGCGCTGGTCGACCGGCGGGTGGCCCGGGAACCCCTCCAGCACCTCACCGGCGCCGCCGGCTTCCGGCACCTGGAGCTGGCGGTCGGCCCGGGCGTCTTCGTGCCCCGGCCGGAGACCGAACTGCTCGCCGGCTGGGGCATCGAGCAGGCGCGCCGGTGGCCCGCGCCGCTGGTTGTCGACCTGTGCAGCGGGTCCGGCGCGATCGCCCTGGCGGTCGCCCAGGAGCTGCCCTCGGCCCGGGTGGTGGCGGTGGAGCGGTCCCCGGCGGCGCTGGACTGGCTGCGCCGCAACGCCGCCGAGCGGGCCGCCGCCGGGGACCGGCCGGTCGAGGTGGTCGCCGCCGACGTCACCGACCCGGAGCTCCTCGCCGACCTGGTCGGCCGGGTCGACGTGCTGCTCTGCAACCCGCCGTACGTGCCCCGGTCGGTGGTGGTGTCGCCCGAGGTGGCCGGCCACGACCCGGACGAGGCGGTGTTCGGCGGCGCGGACGGGCTGGACGTCATCCGGCCCGTGGTGGGCCGGGCCGCCGCGCTGCTCCGCCCCGGCGGTGTGCTCGGGGTCGAGCACGACGACACCCACGCCACGGCGGTGCCCGCGCTGCTCGCCGCCGACGGCCGCTACGAGCGGGTCGAGGAGCACCGCGACCTGGTCGGGCGGCCCCGGTACGCGACGGCGTCCCGCCGGGCGGACGGCCAACACGCCGACCCCGGCCCGGCGTGGCAGACTGGCTCCTCGTGATGCTCTACGACTGTCGGTCGCCCGCCGATCGGGACCGCGGCATCGCCGCTGCCATCGAGGCGGTCAAGAACGGGGAACTCGTCGTCCTGCCGACCGACACGGTCTACGGCATCGGCGCCGACGCCTTCACCCCCTACGCCGTGAAGGCCCTCGCCGACGCCAAGGGTGGCGCCCGGCAGGCGCCCCCGGTGCTGATCGGTTCCCGGCACACCCTCGACGGGCTGGTCTTCTCGCTGCCCCGCTCGGCCCGCGAGCTGGTCGAGGCGTTCTGGCCGGGCGCGCTCACCATCGTGGTGGAGCATTCGCCGAGCCTGGCCTGGGACCTGGGCGACTCCAGCGGCACGGTGGCGGTGCGGATGCCGCTGCACCCGGTGGCGCTGGAGGTGCTGCGGGAGACCGGCCCGATGGCGGTGGCCTCGGCCAACAAGGTCGGCCAGCCCGCCGCGCTCACCGCCGAGGAGGCCCGCGACCAGCTCGGCTACGGCGTCCGGGCCTACCTGGAGGCCGGCCCGGCGCTCGACCCGGTGCCGAGCACCATCGTCGACCTGACCGGCGAGGTGCCCCGGGTGCTGCGCCAGGGCGCGGTGACCCTGGAGAAGCTGCGTGACGTGGTGCCGGACATCCTCGACGAGCGGGGGGTCTGAGTGCCCCCGTTCACCGTCCTGCACGTCTGCATGGGCAACATCTGCCGCTCCCCGATGGCCGAGCGGCTGCTGGTGCTCGCGGTCCGGGAGCGGCTGGGCCGGCTCGGCGTCGACCCGGACCGGTCGGACGAGCTGGTGCACAGCCACAGCGCCGGCACCGGCGGCTGGCACGCCGGCGAGGAGATGAACCCGCCGGCCGCCCGGCAGGTGACCTCGCGCGGCGGTGGGGTGGACGGGTTCGCCGCCCGCCGGCTCCGCTCCGACCTGATCGACGCCGCCGACCTGGTCCTCACCGCCACCACCGACCAGCACGAGTACGTGGTGGCGCTGCGCCCGGACGCCGCCGCGCGCACCTTTGTGCTGGGCGAGTTCGGCCGGCTGCTCGGCGGGCTGGACCGGGCCGCGCTGCCCCCGGTGGAGGCCACCCCCGATTCGGTGTACGCCCGGGGCGTGGCGCTGGTGACGGCGGCCGACGCGGCCCGGCAGGGCAGCACCGCGCTGCCCACCGACGACCTGGACGACCCCTGGGGTCGCGGCGACCAGTGCTTCAGCCGGGTGGCCGACGAGATCGAGGAGACCGTCCAGCCGCTGGCCACCGCGCTGCTTCCCTGAGGTTCATCCTTTCTCGCGAACTTCCTGCGCGTTCCGCCGAAGATGACGGCGAAACCGGCGATTCCGGTCATTCTGGACGGGTCCGTACGGCCGGCTCCTGCGGGGAGAGCTGATGAACCGGGCCCATCTGAACAAGCTGTTCACCGTCATGCTCGCCGGCGTGCTCGCCGGGCTGGCCCTGGCCGCCGCCGCGCTGCCGGCCGCGCTGGTCTTCGGGCTCGGCTTCAAGAACCTGATGCCCTACGCCGCGCTGCCGGAGTCGCTCAAGACGCCGGAGCCGGCCCAGCGCTCCAACCTCTACGCCAGCGACGGCCGCACCCTGATCACCTCGTTCTACGTCGAGGACCGGGTGGACGTGCCGGTCGGTGAGGTGGCGCCGGTGATGCGGCAGGCCATCGTGGCCGCCGAGGACGTCCGGTTCTACCAGCACCACGGCGTCGACGTGCGCGGCGTGGCGCGGGCCTTCACGGCCAACCGCCGGGAGGGCACCCGGCAGGGCGCCTCCACGCTGACCATGCAGTACGTGCGCAACGCGCTGGCCGGCGACCCCCGGCTGACCGAGGAGCAGCGGGTCAGGGCCACCGAGATCACCCTGGGCCGCAAGATCCGCGAGATGCGGTACGCGCTGGCCCTGGAACGCCGGATCAGCAAGGACGAGATCCTCGGGCGCTACCTGAACATCGCCTACTTCGGCGCCGGCGCGTACGGCATCGCGGCGGCCAGCAAGCGCTACTTCTCCACCACGCCGGCCCAGCTCACCCTGGCCCAGTCGGCGATGCTCGCCGGGCTGGTCCGCGCGCCCGACACCGACGACCCGATCAACGGCGACGCCGACTCGGCGCTGGGTCGCCGGGCGTACGTGCTGGACCGGATGGTGGAGACCGGCCAGGTGGCCGAGGCGGACGCGGCCCGGGCCAAGGCCGAGCAACTCAACCTCAAGCCCAGCGCCACCCCGAACGACTGCACCGCGGTGCCCGCCGGGCACAACGACTGGGGCTTCTTCTGCGACTGGTTCACCCAGTGGTGGAACGCCCAGCCCGCCTTCGGCAAGACGGCGGACGAGCGGCAGCGCACGCTGCGCCGCGGCGGCTGGTCGATCGTCTCCTCGCTCGACCCCGACGTGCAGGCCAAGGCCACCGAGCAGGTGCTGCGGATCTACCCGAACAGCAACCAGCGGGCCGCGCCGACCGCCGTGGTGCAGCCGGGCACCGGCCGGGTGCTGGCCATGGCGGTGAACCGCAACTACAGCGTGGCCGCCAACCCGGACGCCCGGCAGAACTACCCGAACACGGTCAACCAGCTGGTCGCCGGCGGCGCGGGCATCGCGGGCTACCAGGCCGGCTCGACCTTCAAGCTCTTCGCCCTGCTGGCCGCGCTGGAGTCCGGGCTGCCGCTGGCGACCGAGTTCGACTCACCCCGCGTCTTCGTCACCAACTACCCGATCGACGGCGGTCCGGCGAGCTGCGGCGGCCGCTGGTGCCCGGAGAACGCCAATCCGGACTGGATGAACGGCGACCAGACCATGTGGAGCGCCTTCGGCCGGTCGGTGAACACCTACTTCGCGTGGCTGACCGAGCGGGTCGGCGCGGACCGGGTGGTGGAGATGGCCCAGCGGCTGGGCATCGTGTTCCGCTCGCCCGAGGACGCCCGGCTGGCCCGGGACGGCGCGAAGAACTGGGGACCGTTCACCCTCGGGGTCTCCGCCACCACCCCGCTCGACCTGGCCAACGCGTACGCCACGGTGGCCGCCGAGGGGACCTGGTGCCGGCCCACCCCGATCGCGTCGATCACCGACCCCACCGGCCGCAGGGTGGCCGCCGGCAAGCCCGACTGCCGCCAGGTGCTCGACACCGAGGTGGCCCGGGCGGCGGCGGACGCGGCCCGCTGCCCGGTCGGTGACCAGTCGATGTACCGCCGCTGCGACGGGGGCACCGCCGAGGACCTGGCTCCCGGCCTGCGCCGCCCGCTCGCCGGCAAGACCGGCAGCTCCGAGCGGAACGCGACGGAGACCGTGGTCGCCTTCACCCCGCAGCTCGCCGTGGCGACCATCGCCGCGAACCCGGACGACCCCCGGGACGCCGTCGGCGGCGGGGTCCAGGTCCGCCAGATCGAGGCCGTGGGCCGGCTCCTCGCGTACGCGCTGCGCGACCAGCCGGTCCTGGACTTCGTCCCGCCGAGCCAGACCGTCGCCTTCGAGCGCGCCAGCCCCCGCAGCGGCAACTGACGCCGGGGCGGGTCAGCGGGGGCCGGGCCGCTCGGCGCCGCGGGCGATGTTGCGGGCCATGCCGCCGAAGATGACGGCGTGGAAGGGGGCGACCGAGGCCCAGTAGAGGTGGCCGGGCAGGCCGTGGGGGAGGAAGACGGCGCGCTGGACGTAGCGGCTGCGGCCGTCGCCGGCCGGCTCGACGCGCATCTCCAGCCAGGCCCGGCCGGGCAGCCGCATCTCGGCGCGCAGCCGCAGCAGCTCGCCGGGGACGATCTCCTCGACCCGCCAGAAGTCCAGCGCCTCGCCCACCTGGAGGCGGTGCGGGTCGCGCCGGCCCCGGCGCAGCCCCACCCCGCCGATCAGCCGGTCCAGCCAGCCGCGCACCGACCAGGCGAGCGGGAACGAGTACCAGCCGTGCTCGCCGCCGACCCCCTCGACGACCCGCCACAGCGCCCCCGTCGGGGCGCCCACGGCCCGTTCGCGCAGGTCGGTGTACGCCGTCCCGCCGGACCACGCCGGGTCGCTGGGCAGCGGCTCGGCCGGCGCGTCCGGCCCACTCGCGGTGGACCAGCGGGTCTCCACCTGGGCGTCGCGGACCTTCGCCAGCGCCAGGGCGACCGCCTCGTCGAAGCCGGTCAGCCCGCCGGGCGGGTCGGGCACGTACCGGGCGATGTCGTGCTCGCGGGCGACCGCCTCGTGGACCAGGCTCTCCACCAGCGGCCGGGCGATCGCGTTCGGCACCGGGGTGATCAGGCCGACCCAGTACGAGGAGAGCGCCGGAGTCAGCGGCCGCACCGGCAGGATCATCCGCCGCCGCAGCCCGGCCACCCGGGCGTACCGCTGCATCATCTGCTCGAAGGTGAGCACGTCCGGGCCGGCGATGTCGAAGGCCCGGTTCACCTCGGGCGGCAGGTCGGCGCAGCCGACCAGGTAGCGCAGCACGTCGCGGACGGCGATCGGCTGGATCCGGTTGCGCACCCAGCGCGGGGTGACCATCGCCGGCAGCCGCTCGGTCAGGTGGCGCAGCATCTCGAACGAGGCCGAGCCCGACCCGATGATCACCGCGGCCCGGAGCACCGCCGTCGGCACCCCGGCGGCCAGCAGGATCCGGCCGACCTCCGCGCGGGACCGCAGGTGCGCCGACGGGACGTTCCGGTCCGCCGCCGGCTCCGGCCCGCCCAGGTAGACGATCCGGCGTACGCCCGCGGCGCGGGCCGCGGCGGCGAAGTTCTCGGCGGCCTCCCGGTCGGCGGCCTCGAAGCCGCGCTGGCCGAGCGAGTGGACCAGGTAGTACGCCACCTCCACGCCCTCGAATGCCGCCGGCAGCGTCTCCGGTCGCCGCAGGTCGCCCTCCGCGATCTCGGCCCGGGACGCCCACGGCACGTCGCGCAGCCGCCCCGCCCTGCGGGCCAGGCAGCGGACGGTGTGCCCGTCGGCCAGCAACCGCGGCGCGAGGCGCCCGCCGATGTAACCCGTGGCGCCGGTGACGAGGCATCTCACGGCTTCCAGTCTGTGGCTCCGTAGACTCCTTCGCTGTGGAGAACGCGAGGGACACCTTCTGGGGGCCGGACTTCCAGCAGCTCAGCAGCGCCGATCCGGAGATCGCCGAGGTGGTGCTGGGGGAGTTGGCGCGGCTGCGCGGCGGCCTGCAACTGATCGCCAGCGAGAACCTGACCTCGCCCGCGGTGCTGGCCGCCCTGGGCTCCACGCTGACCAACAAGTACGCCGAGGGCTACCCGGGCCGGCGCTACTACGGCGGCTGCGCCGAGGTGGACCGGGCCGAGGAGCTCGGCATCGCCCGGGCCCGGGAGCTGTTCGGGGCCGAGCACGCCAACCTCCAGCCGCACTCCGGCGCGAGCGCCAACCTGGCCGCGTACGCCGCCCTGGTGCAGCCGGGCGACACCGTGCTGGCCATGGACCTGCCGCACGGCGGGCACCTGACCCACGGCAGCCGGGTGAACTTCTCCGGCAAGTGGTTCCACCCGGTCGGCTACACGGTCCGGCCGGACACCGAGCTGATCGACTACGACGAGGTCCGCGACCTGGCCCTCGCGCACCGGCCGAAGCTCATCATCTGCGGCGCCACGGCGTACCCGCGGCTGATCGACTTCGCCCGGTTCCGGGAGATCGCCGACGAGGTCGACGCCTACCTCATGGTGGACGCGGCGCACTTCATCGGGCTGGTCGCCGGCCGGGCCATCCCGTCCCCGGTGCCCTACGCCGACGTGGTCACCTGCACCACCCACAAGGTGCTGCGCGGCCCGCGCGGCGGCATGATCCTCTGCCGGGAGCCGCTGGCCGCCCGGATCGACAAGGCGGTCTTCCCGTTCACCCAGGGCGGCCCGCTCATGCACGCGGTCGCCGCCAAGGCGGTCGCCCTGCGCGAGGCCGCCCAGCCCGAGTTCCGGGCGTACGCCTCCCAGGTGGTCAGCAACGCCCAGGCGCTCGCCGACGGGCTGGCCGCCGAGGGCATGCGGCCGGTCTCCGGCGGCACCGACACCCACCTGGCCCTGATCGACCTGCGCGAGACCGGGGTGACCGGGGCCGCGGCCGAGGCGCGCTGCGACGCCGCGGGCATCACGCTGAACAAGAACGCCATCCCGTACGACCCGCAGAAGCCGATGGTCGCCTCCGGGATCCGGGTGGGCACGCCGAGCGTCACCACCCAGGGCATGCGCGAGGGCGAGATGCGCCGGATCGCCACGCTGATCGCCCGGGCGGTGCGCACCGACCCGGAGTCGCCCGGCGGCGCGGACGAGCTGGGCCGGATCGCCGGTGACGTGACCGAGCTGGTCGGCGCCTTCCCGGCGTACCCCCGTGGCTGAGCCGGGGACGCGCGCGGCGGAGGCGGCCGCGGACCGGGGCTGGCGGCTGCGCCACCTGCCCGTGCTGCTCGTCGCCTCGGTCCTGATGGCGGCCGTGGCGGCGGTGGCCGGCGGGCTGGCCCGAGGCGTGGACGGCGCGCTCGGCGCGGCGGCGGGGGTGGCCGTCACCGCGGTCAGCTACACCCTCACCACGGTCGTGCTGGCCTGGGCCGACGCCCGGGACCCGCAGCTCGTGCTCCCCTTCGGGCTCGGTCTCTACATCGCCAAGATGACCCTGCTCGGCGGGGTGATGGTGCTCGTCGGAGCGACCGGCTGGGCGGGTCTGATCCCGTTCTGCCTCGGCATCGCGGCCGGTGTGCTGATCTGGACCGGGGTGCACATCTGGTGGCTGGCCACGGTGCACGCCCGGCGCGTCCACAACTGACGCCGTCTCATCCTTCGGACGCGCGCCGGTGTGTCCGCGATCGGTCATTCTCTCAGTGGCGGAGGGGGAGTAGCGTGCCTCCAGACGACTTCGCCCACCCGTGTCCCACACAACCAGGTTGTGCGGGGGGTGAGGCACAGCCTCTTCGGCTCGACTGATATCGTTCGCCCCGTCATGGCCGGTGACCAGAAACCCCCCAGCGCTGGCGGCCCGAGCGATGTTCCGCCCGGTGCCGGTCAGGGTTGGACCGCGCTCTCGTACCTCATCGGGGGCATGCTCGTCTGGGGTTTCATCGGCTGGCTGGTCGACCGTTGGCTCGACACCGGCGGCATCGCCACCGGGATCGGGATCGTGCTCGGCATGGCCGGGGGGATCATCCTGGTCGTCCGCCGACTGGGCACGCCTACTTAGGAAGGGACGCGGTGTTCGGACAGGCGAACGTCCTGGCTCAGGGCCAGGCGGAATTCCCACCCACGGTGGGGGACTTCTACCTGCCCAGCATCCTGCCCTGGGGTGCGGAGAACTCGTACTGGTTCACCAAGATCACGGCGATGGTGTGGATCGCCGTCGGCGTTCTGATCATCTTCTTCCTGGCCAGTTACCGGAACCCGCAGCTGGTGCCGACCAAGAAGCAGTGGTTCGCCGAGTCGATCTACGGCTTCGTGCGCAACAACATCGCGGTCGACATGATCGGGCACGCGGGGGTGCGCTTCGCGCCCTACTTCACCACGCTGTTCTGCTTCGTCCTGCTGACGAACGCGTTCGCGATCATCCCGTTCTTCCAGATCTCGCCGAACTCGCACATCGCCTTCCCGGCCTTCCTCGCCGTGATCAGCTACGTGCTCTTCAACTACATCGGCATCCGGCACCACGGCTTCGTGAAGTACTTCAAGAACTCTCTGATCCCGCCGGCGCCCTGGTACATCCTGCCGCTGCTGATCCCGATCGAGTTCTTCTCCACCTTCCTGGTCCGGCCGTTCTCGCTCGCCGTCCGTCTCTTCGCGAACATGTTCGCCGGCCACATGCTCCTGCTGGTCTTCACGCTCGGCGGGTTCGCCATGCTCAGCGCCAACGCCTGGCTGGCCCCGGTCTCGGTGGTCTCCTGGGTGATGACGATCGCGCTGACCTTCCTCGAGTTCCTGGTGATCTGTCTGCAGGCGTACGTCTTCACGGTGCTGACCGCCAGCTACGTGCAGGGCGCGCTCGCCGAAGAGCACTGATCCACTTCGCACCAACCGTTGTCGTCCCGCGTGACCGTCACGCGTGATAACCAGGAGGAACCGCAATGAGCATCCTTGCCGAGGTAACGGGCAGCACCGCTGCCATCGGTTACGGCCTGGCCGCCATCGGCCCGGGCATCGGCGTGGGCCTGGTCTTCTCGGCCTACATCCAGTCGACGGCCCGCCAGCCGGAGTCGTCCCGGATGACCCTCCCGTACGTCTGGATCGGCTTCGCCGTCATCGAGGCCCTGGCGCTGCTCGGTATCGCCTTCGGCTTCATCTGGGCCGGCACCGCCTGATCCAGCCCCTCTGACCGGGAGGTTTCCCCATGTACTTCCTCGCCGCTGAGGGTGGTGAGACGACCCACAACCCGATCATCCCTGTCTGGCAGGAGATCGTGGTCGGTGGGATCGCCTTCATCGTGCTCTGCTTCGTGCTGATGAAGTTCGTCTTCCCCCGCATGGAGCAGACGTTCCAGGCGCGGGTCGACGCGATCGAGGGCGGCATCAAGCGCGCCGAGGCCGCCCAGGCCGAGGCGAACCAGCTGCTCGAGCAGTACCGGGCCCAGCTCGCGGAGGCGCGTACCGACGCCGCCAAGATCCGCGACGACGCCCGGGCCGACGCCGAGGGCATCCGTCAGGACATCCTCGCCAAGGCGCGCGAGGAGTCCGACCGGATCATCGCCGCCGGCAAGGAGCAGCTCGCCGCGGAGCGGGCCACCATCGTGCGCGAGCTGCGCACCGAGGTCGGCACCATCGCGGTGGACCTGGCCAGCCGGATCGTCGGTGAGTCGCTCGCCGACGAGGCGCGTCGCAAGGGCACCGTCGACCGGTTCCTGAGCGGTCTCGAGAGCACGGGGGCCCGCTGATGCAGGCCGCCAGCCGGGAGTCGTACAAGATCGCGGCGGACCGCCTCGACGCGTACGCCCGCGGCGCGGAGCCGTCGGCGGTGGCCTCCACCGCCGACGACATCCTCTCCGTCGCCGCCCTGCTGCGGCGCGAGCCGCGGCTGCGCCGGGCGCTCTCCGACCCGGCCCGGAGCGGTGCGGACCGGAGCGGCCTGCTCGGCGACATGCTGCGCGGCCGGATCGGCGCCGACGCGCTCGACCTGCTCGCCTCGCTCGTCTCCGGCCGCTGGTCGGCTCCGTCGGAACTGCTCGACGGCGTCGAGCGGCTGGGCGTCGAGGCGCTCCTGGCGAGCGCCGACAAGGCCGGCGAGCTGGGCGAGGTCGAGGACGAGCTGTTCCGCTTCGGGCAGGTCGTGTCCGGCTCCCCGGAGCTGTCCAACGCGCTCTCCGACCCGATGGCCCCGGCCGAGCGGCGGGCCACCCTGGCCGACCAGCTGCTCGCCGGCAAGGCCCGGCCGATCACCGGCTACCTCGTCGGGGCCGCGCTCGGCGGCTTCGGGGGACGCTCCTTCACCGGTGCGCTCACCCGGCTCGTCGAGCTGGCCGCCGACCGGCGGGACCGTCAGGTCGCGTACGTGACCGTGGCGGCCCCGCTGAGTGACGAGGAGGAGCGACGCCTCGGTGCCCGCCTCTCCGAGATGTACGGTCGGGAGGTCTCCGTCAAGCAGACGGTGAACCCGGACGTGCTCGGTGGGGTGAGTGTGCGGGTCGGCTCCGACCTGTACGACGGCACCGTCCTGCGCCGCCTCAACGAGACCCGCAACGCGCTCGCGAAGCGCTGATCAGCGACTGAGCAGCCCTGATTCGACGCCATCGGACCGGTCGGTACTAGGTATCCCCGGGCCCCTGATACTTAAGGAAGCAGAGGATGGCCGAGCTGACCATCTCGACGGAGGAGATCCGCGGCGCCCTGGAGCGCTACGTCTCCTCCTACACGGCCGACGTCTCCCGTGAGGAGGTCGGCACCGTCTCCGACGCCGGCGACGGCATCGCCCACGTCGAGGGTCTGCCCTCGACCATGACCAACGAGCTCCTGGAGTTCGAGGACGGCACGCTGGGCGTGGCGCTGAACCTCGACGTCCGGGAGATCGGTGTCGTCGTCCTCGGTGACTTCGCCGGGATCGAAGAGGGTCAGCGCGTCAAGCGGACCGAGCGGGTGCTCTCGGTGCCGGTCGGCGACGCCTTCCTGGGCCGCGTGGTCAACGCGCTCGGCCAGCCGATCGACGGCCTCGGCGACATCGCCAACGAGGGCTACCGCGAGCTGGAGCTGCAGGCTCCGAACGTGATGGCCCGGCAGTCGGTCTTCGAGCCGATGCAGACCGGTATCAAGGCCGTCGACGCCATGACCCCGATCGGCCGCGGCCAGCGCCAGCTGATCATCGGTGACCGGAAGACCGGCAAGACCACGGTCGCCCTGGACACCATCCTCAACCAGCGCGAGAACTGGCGCTCCGGCGACCCGACGAAGCAGGTCCGCTGCATCTACGTCGCCGTCGGCCAGAAGGCCTCCACCATCGCCTCCATCAAGGGGACGCTGGAGGAGGCCGGCGCGATGGAATACACCACCATCGTCGCCTCCCCGGCCTCCGACCCGGCCGGCTTCAAGTACCTCGCCCCGTACACCGGCTCGTCCATCGGCCAGCACTGGATGTACGGCGGCAAGCACGTCCTGATCGTCTTCGACGACCTGAGCAAGCAGGCCGAGGCGTACCGGGCCGTGTCGCTGCTGCTGCGCCGCCCGCCGGGCCGCGAGGCCTACCCGGGTGACGTCTTCTACCTGCACTCCCGGCTGCTGGAGCGCTGCGCCAAGCTCTCCGACGAGCTGGGCGGCGGCTCGATGACCGGTCTGCCGATCATCGAGACCAAGGCGAACGACATCTCGGCGTTCATCCCGACCAACGTCATCTCCATCACCGACGGCCAGATCTTCCTCGAGACCGACCTGTTCAACCAGGGCGTCCGGCCGGCCATCAACGTCGGCACCTCGGTCTCCCGGGTCGGTGGCGCCGCGCAGGTGAAGCCGATGAAGAAGGTCGCCGGCTCGCTGCGGCTCAACCTGGCCCAGTACCGCGAGCTGGAGGCGTTCGCCGCCTTCGCCTCCGACCTGGACCGGGCCTCCCGCGCCCAGCTGGACCGTGGCTCCCGCCTGGTCGAGCTGCTCAAGCAGCCGAACTACTCGCCGTACCCCGTGCAGGAGCAGGTCGTCTCCGTGTGGGCCGGCACCGAGGGCAAGCTGGACGACATCCCGGTGGGCGAGGTCCGCCGCTTCGAGTCGGAGTTCCTCCAGTACCTCCGGCACAAGCACGAGGGCGTCCTGGCCGGCATCGCCGACAACAAGTGGGACGACGACATCATCGGCTCGCTCGACTCGGCCATCACCGAGTTCAAGAAGGTCTTCCTGGGCAAGGAGGACGAGGTCCGGCTCAACGAGGCCCCGGCCGCGCCGCTCGAGGGCGAGGAGAACCGCGAGACGGTGACCCGCTTCCGCGACGGCTCGACCGACCGCCCGGCTGAGAGCTGACGATGGCCGCGCAGGTTCGCGTTCTTCGTCAACGGATCCGCTCGGCGAAGTCGATGAAGAAGATCACCAAGGCGATGGAGCTCGTCGCGACGAGCCGCATCGCCAAGGCCCAGGCCCGGGTGGCGGCTTCGCTGCCGTACGCCCAGGCCATCACCGGCGTGCTCACGGCGCTGGCCTCGAATGCGCGGATCGACCACCCGCTGCTCACCCCGCGCGAGCGGGTGCGGCGGGCGGGCGTCCTGCTCGTGACGGCCGACCGTGGCCTGGCCGGTGGTTACAGCACCAACGCGATCCGGACCGCGGAGTCGCTGATCTCCCGGCTGCGGGCGGACGGCAAGGAGCCGGTGCTCTACGTCGTCGGCCGCAAGGGCGTGACGTACTACCGGTTCCGCAACCGGGACATCGCGGCGAGCTGGACGGGCTTCTCCGAGCAGCCGGGCTTCTCCGACGCCCGCGAGGTGGGCGAGACGCTGATCAAGGCGTTCACCGCCGGCGCGGACGACGTGGAGGGGCAGGCCGGGGCGGACGGGATCCTCGGCATCGACGAGCTGCACATCGTCTACACCGAGTTCAAGTCCCTGATGACCCAGAATCCGGTCGCGAAGATCATCGGCCCGATGCAGGTCGAGGACCGGCCGCGGTCCGAGGGCCTGCTGCCGGCGTACGAGTTCGAGCCGGAGGCGGAGGCGCTGCTCGACGCGCTGCTGCCGAAGTACATCAACACGCGGATCTACGCGGCGTTGCTGGAGTCGGCGGCCAGCGAGTCGGCGGCCCGTCGGCGGGCCATGAAGAGCGCCACCGACAACGCCGAAGAGATGATCGAGAAGTACACGCGTGAGATGAACTCGGCCCGCCAGGCCGGGATCACCCAGGAGATCAGTGAGATCGTCGGCGGCGCGAACGCGCTGGCCGCGTCGGGAAGTGAAGTGTGATGACTGCCCCAGTAGAGACCAAGACGGCCACGGGTCGCGTGGTCCGGGTCATCGGCCCGGTCGTCGACGCCGAGTTCCCGCGCGACGCCATGCCGGACCTGTTCAACGCCCTGCACGTGGACGTGACGCTCTCCGGCGGCGAGAAGACGCTGACCCTCGAGGTCGCCCAGCACCTGGGTGACAACGTGGTCCGCGCCATCTCGATGCAGCCGACCGACGGCCTGGTCCGCGGCTCCGAGGTCCGGGACACCGGCTCGCCGATCACCGTGCCGGTGGGCGACGCGGTCAAGGGCCACGTGTTCAACGCGATCGGCGAGGTCCTCAACCTCACCGAGGGCGAGACGCTCGAGGCGGACGACCGCTGGCAGATCCACCGCAAGGCCCCGGCCTTCGCGGACCTGGAGCCGAAGACCGAGATGCTGGAGACCGGCATCAAGGTCATCGACCTGCTCGCCCCGTACGTCAAGGGCGGCAAGATCGGCCTGTTCGGCGGCGCGGGCGTGGGCAAGACGGTGCTCATCCAGGAGATGATCACCCGTGTGGCCCGGAACTTCGGTGGTACCTCGGTCTTCGCCGGCGTGGGTGAGCGCACCCGTGAGGGCAACGACCTCATCGCCGAGATGACCGAGTCCGGCGTCATCGACAAGACCGCGCTGGTCTACGGCCAGATGGACGAGCCGCCGGGCACCCGGCTGCGGGTCGCCCTCTCCGCGCTGACCATGGCGGAGTACTTCCGCGACGTGAAGAAGCAGGAGGTGCTGCTCTTCATCGACAACATCTTCCGCTTCACCCAGGCCGGTTCCGAGGTCTCCACGCTGCTCGGCCGCATGCCGAGCGCCGTGGGTTACCAGCCGACCCTGGCCGACGAGATGGGCGAGCTCCAGGAGCGGATCACCTCCGTCCGGGGCCAGGCCATCACCTCGATGCAGGCGATCTACGTGCCCGCCGACGACTACACCGACCCGGCGCCGGCCACCACGTTCGCCCACCTGGACGCGACCACCAACCTCGAGCGGTCGATCTCCGACAAGGGCATCTACCCGGCCGTGGACCCGCTGGCGTCCTCGTCCCGGATCCTCGCCCCGGACTTCGTCGGCGCCGAGCACTTCGCGGTCGCCACCGAGGTGAAGCGGATCCTGCAGCGCTACAAGGACCTGCAGGACATCATCGCCATCCTCGGCATCGAGGAGCTCTCCGAGGAGGACAAGGTCACGGTGGGCCGGGCCCGCCGGATCGAGCGCTTCCTGTCGCAGAACACCTACGCCGCCGAGCAGTTCACCGGCGTGCCGGGCTCGACGGTCCCGATCAAGGAGACCATCGAGGCGTTCAAGAAGATCAGCGAGGGCGAGTACGACCACTTCCCCGAGCAGGCGTTCTTCATGTGCGGCGGTCTGGAGGACCTCGAGAAGAAGGCCAAGGAGCTGATGGAGGGCTGAGAGCCCGCTCACACTCCACAGAGGCCGCCCCGACGAATGTCGGGGCGGCCTCTGCCTGTTCGGGGCCTCCCGTTACCAGATGCCCGGTTCTCGGGCAAGCAGTTCGGCAGACCACGCGGTACCGTTCGTGACACGACGTTCACGTCATGGGCGTTGATCTCTTGCAACGAAACGGATCCGCGCGCCCGTCTACCAGTCGTGGGCGTGACGATTGGAGATGCTCGTGGGTGGTGAGACCGGCACGGACCGCGGCAAGCGGTCCATGTGGCGTGGCGTACCGCGGTGGGCCCGGGTCTGCACCATCCTCGGCGTCGTCATGATGGTGCTCAGCGGCTCCGTGCTGGTGGGCTACCACGCGCTGGTCGCCCGCTACGAGGGCGCGGTCGGCAAGGGCGATCTCTTCGGCGACCAGGCGGCCGGCGCCAAGGAGAAGAAGAGCGACATCAAGGGCCCGCTCAACATCCTGCTGGTGGGCATCGACCCCCGCAACCCGAGGACCCGCCCGCTCGCCGACTCGATCATGATCCTGCACGTGCCGGCCGGCCTGGACCGCGGCTACCTCTTCTCGCTCCCGCGCGACCTGCGGGTGGAGATCCCCGAGTTCCCCAAGGCCAACTACTCCGGCGGCACCGACCGGCTCAACGCCGCCATGTCGCACGGCAGCGCGGTGGCCGGGCAGAACCCGAGCGCGGCCCAGGGCTTCGAGTTGCTCGCCAAGACGGTGCAGCAGGTCACCGGGATCGAGCGCTTCGACGCCGGGGCGATCATCAACTTCACCGGTTTCAAGAAGATCGTCGACGCCATGGGCGGCGTCGACATGTACATCGAGCGGGACGTCAAGTCCGAGCACCTGCAGCCGGATGGCACGCCGCGGCAGCTCAAGCCGGGCGGCGGGGGCTACCTCGGCCCGCAGGCCGTCTACGAGAAGGGCAACGCCCACCTCAAGGGCTGGCAGGCGCTGGACTACGTCCGGCAGCGCTACCCGAAGAACGGTGTGCCGGACGCCGACTACGGCCGGCAGCGGCACCAGCAGCAGTTCGTCAAGGCGATGGTGAGCCAGGCGTTCAGCGCCGACGTGGTGGCCAACCCGGTGAAGCTGGACCGGGTGCTCCGCGCGGCCGGCCAGTCGCTGATCTTCAACGGCCGGGGCAACAGCGTGGTCGACTTCGCCCTCGCCCTCAAGGGCATCCGGCCCGACTCGATTGAGACGATCAAGCTGCCCGGCGGCCCGGTCGAGACCAGCCGGGGATACCAGGGCGAGCGGCTGCTGGCCCCCGCCGAGGACTTCTTCGCGGCCCTGCGCAACGAGCAGGTCGACGCGTTCCTGCTGGAGCACCCCGACTTCAAGCAGAAGAGCAAGTAGCGTGAGCGCCAACGGGGCTCCGGCACCCGCCGGGGCCCCGTTGGCGTGACCGTGGCGCAGCTCTCGCCACCCGCGTTGGGTGGGCCTCGGGGGCGCGACTAGACTTTCGGCAATCCGCCGCCGCAGCAAGGAGACAGCGTGGCACAGCAGCTTCACGTCGAGCTCGTAGCCGTCGAGGAGAAGGTCTGGTCCGGCGAGGCCGAGATGGTCGTCGCCCGGACGACCGAGGGTGAGCTGGGTGTGCTGCCGGGGCACGCGCCCCTGCTCGGCCAGCTCGCGGAGCCCAGCCAGGTACGCATCAAGCAGGCCGGCGGCGAGCAGCTCGCGTACGACGTGGCGGGCGGCTTCTTGTCGGTGTCGGACGAGGGCGTGACCGTCCTCGCCGAGAGCGCCACCCCGGCCACCCCGGCGCGCTGAGCCGACCCGCCGATGGAGATCGTGGAAGGGATCGGCATCGGCGTCGCGGTCGTTCTCGCGGCGCTTCTGATCCTCTTCGTCCGGCGGGCGCTGTTCACCCGCAGCGGAGGCATCATCCGGCTCAGTGTCCGGGTGTCCACGATCCTCGACGGCCGAGGCTGGTCTCCCGGCTTCGGCCGCTTCGTCGGCGACGAGCTGCGCTGGTACCGCATGTTCAGCTTCGCCCTGCGTCCCAAGCGGGTGCTCTCCCGCAAGACGCTGGCCGTGGAGCGGCGCCGGCTACCCGAGGGGCAGGAACGCCTCTCCATGCCGGCCGACTGGGTCATCCTGCGCTGTACCAGCAACCACGCTCCGGTCGAGATCGCCATGGCACGGTCCACGGTCACCGGCTTCCTCTCCTGGCTCGAGGCCGCCCCTCCGGGGGCGGTCTCGCCACGTCTGGCCTCCCAGGACTGGCCCGCCGCCTGACCCGCCCGCTCGTTCCGCGTGGTGGTCTGCGGTGTCCGGCATGCGCCGATACCGCGCAGCTGGGCGAACCCACACTTCGGCGAGCTGGAGTCGGCCACGCCCGTTCGCCCTGCGGCCGGTCCCGGTCGACCTGATTTCTGGGGCGAATGTCCGGTTCGTGGCCGCCCTGCGGCGTTGAGTGGAACGCCACGTGTGTCTCCCGAGCCGGGATACCTCCATGGCGTTCCACCGACCGTCCCGGCCTGAGCGTGGTGTCCGGTTCGTGCGGGTGGTCGGCGGCACCCCGCCGGCGGAATGGCCGGCGGGCGGGGGTCGTTGTATCCGGGTGAACGACCGAGGAAGGCGCCCCGCCGAGGTGGGTGTGCCGGGCCCGGAATGATGGTGGCCGGCCGGTCGTTGTACA
>NZ_JBEXLR010000106.1:0-21732 GCF_040610095.1 Micromonospora sp. NPDC004540 | reverse complement strand
TGTCGTCCGAGATGCCGATGCCGGTGTCGATCACCGTGAACGCGATGGCCTGCCGCGGGCCACGCCGTCGGCCAGCCGCCGCAGCGTCGCGCCGGACCCGACCCCGTCCGCCTCCCCCACCCGTGCGCCGAGCCCCAGCCCGTCGCCGGCCGCTCCGTTGACGGCGAGCTACGAGACGGTGTCCGACCGGGTCTTCGGCTACCGGGGCCAGGTGGTGCTCGCCAATCCCGGTTCGGCGGCGCGGCCCGGGTGGGCGGTGACCGTGACGCTCGGCGACGGCGCCACCGTCGGCAGCGTCAACGGGGCCGAGGCCAAGCAGGACGGGACGGTGGTCACCTTCACCGGCACGGCGCTGCCGGCGGGCGGGTCGACCACCATCCGGTTCGACGTGCGGGACCCCGACCTGACGGCCACCGGGCCCGAGGGCTGCACGGTGGACGGCGCGGCCTGCGCCGGGACGTGAGCGGCGCGGCCCGGGCCAGTAGTGGTCCGGACGGGCGCCGGCGGCCGGGACGGGCCGCCGACGCCGGGGACGGGTCAGCGGGTCCGCAGCCAGACCGCGGTGTCCGGTGGCAGCCGGTCGTCGTCGAGCGGCCCGCTGGCCAGCAGCAGCCGCTCGTGCCCGGGCAGCGGGACGGCGGCGGCGGAGAGGTTGACCAGGCAGGTGAAGCCGGGGTCCCGGGCGAAGGCGAGCACCCGGTCGGGGGCGGGCAGCCAGGTGAGGGCGCCGTCGCCGAGCGCGGCCTCGGACCGGCGGATCGCGATGGCCGCCCGGTAGAGCTCCAGCATCGAGTGCGGGTCGCCGGTCTGGGCGCGGACCGTGCGGTCCTTCCAGTCGGCGGGCTGGGGCAGCCAGGGCGCGGCGGCCGCGCCGTCGGGGCTGAACCCGAACGGCGGGGCGTCACCGGCCCAGGGCAACGGCACCCGGCAGCCGTCCCGGCCGGGGTCGACCCGGCCGGAGCGTTCCCACATCGGGTCCTGGCGCAGCTCGTACGGGATGTCCTCGACCTCCCAGAGCCCCAACTCCTCGCCCTGGTAGACGTACGCGGCGCCGGGCAGCGCCAGGGACAGCAGCGCGGCGGCCCGGGCCCGGCGGGTGCCGAGCTCCAGGTCGGTGGGCACGCCCTCGCGCTTGGCGGCGAAGCTGAACCTGGTGTCCGCCCGGCCGTAACGGGTGACGTGCCGGGTGACGTCGTGGTTGGAGAGCACCCAGGTGGCCGGCGCGCCGACCGGCGCATGCGCGCTGAGCGTGCCGTCGATGCTCTCGCGCAGCGCCGCGGCGTCCCAGGCGCAGCCGAGGAAGTCGAAGTTGAAGGCCGCGTGCAGCTCGTCCGGGCGCAGGTAGTTGGCGAACCGCTGCCGGTCCGGCAGCCACACCTCGCCGATCAGCGCCCGGTCGCCGGGGTAGGAGTCGGCCACCCGCCGCCAGCCCTGGTAGATCTCGTGCACCCCGTCGAGGTCGCGGAAGGGGTGCGGCCGGTCCGGCCGGGTCTCGGGCAGCGCCCCGTCCTTGACCAGCAGCCCGGCCGAGTCGATCCGGATGCCGTCCACCCCGCGGTCGAACCAGAACCGCAGGATGTCCTCGAACTCGGCGCGCACCCGCGGGTGGTCCCAGTTGAAGTCCGGCTGCTCGGGGGCGAACAGGTGCAGGTACCAGTCGCCGGGGGTGCCGTCCGGGTTGACGGTCCGGGTCCAGGTCGGGCCGCCGAACTCGCCGACCCAGTCGGTGGGCCGCTCGTCGCCGTCCGGGCCGCGACCGGGGCGGAACCAGAACAGCTCCCGCTCGGGCGCGTCCGGTCCGCCGGCGAGGGCCGCCTGGAACCAGGGGTGCGCGTCGGAGCAGTGGTTCGGCACCACGTCGACGATGGTCCGGATGCCCAGCTCGTGCGCCTCCCTGATGAGCGCCTCCGCCTCGGCGAGGGTGCCGAAGACCGGGTCGATGTCGCGGTAGTCGGCCACGTCGTAGCCGGCGTCGGCCATCGGGGAGGGGTACCAGGGGCTGAACCAGATCGCGTCGATGCCGAGCTCGGCCAGGTAGTGGAGCCGGGACCGGATGCCGGCGATGTCGCCGACGCCGTCGCCACCGCCGTCGGCGAAGCTCCGGGGGTACACCTGGTAGATCACCGCTCCACGCCACCACGGACCACTGTCTGCTGTGGACACGAGCACCTGCTTTCTGGGTCGGTACGTCGGCGGGTTCGCCGGACCTGAATGTGTGCCGGGCGAACGGTCGTTGTTCGCCGCGGGAGGGGTTCGCCTGGTGACGGGCCGGCGGTCAGCCCTTGAGGCTGCCGGTGGTCAGGCCGGACATGATGTTGCGCTGGAAGATCAGGAAGATGACGACGGTCGGGATCGCGGCGATGACCGAGGCGGCGATCACCACGTTCATGGGGGTCCCGCCCGAGAAGGCGTAGATGCCGACGCTGACCGTCCTCGTCTCGGGCGACGGCATGACCAGTTTCGGCCAGAGAAAGTCCTTCCAGACGGCCGTCACCGCGAAGATCGAGACCACGCCGAGGATGGGGCGCGACATCGGCAGGATGATCGACCAGAGGGTGCGCAGGGGCGTCGCCCCGTCCACGAGGGCCGCCGCCATGAGGTCCTCCGGGATCGAGTCGAAGAACCGCTTCAGCAGGAAGATGTTGAACGCGTTCGCGACCAGGGGCAGCCAGATCGCGAACGGCGAGTCGAGCAGGTTGAGGTGCAGGATCGGCAGGTCGATCACCGTCACGTACTGCGGGACGATGAGCACCATCGCCGGGATCATCAGCGTCGCCAGCATCAGGCCGAGGATCGCGTTGCCGAAGACCGGCCGGAGCTTCGACAGGGAGTACGCCGCGGCGGTATCGAGGACAAGCTGGAACAGCACCGCGCCGGTCGCGTAGTAGAACGTGTTGAACAGCAGCTTGGCGAGGTTCAGGTTGGTCCAGGCGTCGACGTAGTTCTGCGGCTGGGGATCCTTCGGAAACAGCGACGGCGGGGTCTGCGCGATCTCCTGGCCGGACTTGAGCGCGCCGGTGACCATCCAGTAGAGCGGCCCGATGAAGACGAGCGTGAACCCGACCACGACGACGGCGAGCAGCGTCCAGTAGAGCACCCGGCCGCGCCCCCGCTGGAGCTGGGCCTGGGAGATGAGGGTCCGGGTCCCGGAGTCCTGTGCCATGGGGTGTCCGTTCTAGTCCTGTTTCGCGGTCAGCCGCACGTAGACGGCGGAGAAGCCGGCCAGCACCACGAGCATGATCACGCCGAGCGCCGCGGCGCCGTTGAGGTCGTTCTGGAAGAAGCCGTGCTGGTAGATGAGGTACGCCACCGAGGTCGCCGAGTCCCCGGTGCCCGCGCCGTTGGCGAGGATCAGCGGCTCGATGAAGAGCTGCATGGTGGCGACGATCTGCAGCATCGCCAGGAGCGCGAGGATGAGCCGGGTCTGCGGGATGGTCACGTGCCGGATCCGCCGCCAGATCCCGGCGCCGTCGAGTTCGGCCGCCTCGTAGAGCTCGCCGGGGATGTTCTGCAGCGCCGCCAGGTAGATGAGCACCGCGCTGCCCATGTTCATCCAGGTCGACGCGAGCACCATGGCCGGCATGGTCATCCCGGGTGACTGCATCCACTCCGACGTCGGCAGGTGCAGCGCCTTGAGGATCGCGTTGAACAGCCCCGCCTCGCTGGGGTCGTAGGCGTAGAACTTGAACAGGAACAGCGCCGAGGCCGGCGGCAGCATCACCGGCAGGTAGACCAGGATCCGCAGGTAGCCCTTGGCGTGGCGGAACTCGTTGAGCAGGATCGCCACGAAGAACGGCACCGCGTAGCCGAGGACGAGCGCGAGGACCGTGAAGTAGAACGTGTTCTTCCAGGCGGTCCAGAAGCTGGGGTCGTCGATGATCCGGGCGTAGTTGTCCCAGCCCACCCAGGTCGTCTCGCCGCGGCGGGTGCGCTGGAAGCTCATCACGATGCCGCGGAGCATCGGGTACCAGGAGAAGACGGCGAAGCAGAGGACCGCCCCGATCAGGAACGCGTGCCCGGTGAGGTTGTCGCGTGCCTTGCGGCTGAGACCCGTCCGCCGGCGTGCTGAGGGGTACGGCGGCTCGGGGCGACCCGGTTGTCTGGTGGTACCCGGGACGGTGGTGATCGCCAAGGCGTCTCCTGCGGAAGTGGTGGGTCGGACGGTGCGGGGCGGGGCGTGGGGGCCGGCGCGCCGACCCCCACGCCCGTCGACTCAGCTCCCGGCGGCCAGCAGCTGGTTGACCTTGCCCTCGGCCGTCTTGAGCAGCGCGTCGATGTTCGCGTTCGGGTTCGTCAGCACCCCGGACATCGCGGCGTCGAGCACCGCGTAGATCGCCTGCGCGTTGCGGGGCTCACCCTTGATCGGCACCGGGTTCGCCTCGAAGACCGCGAAGTTCGCGGTGTCGACGTTCGCGTTCGCCTTGCGCAGCTCGAGCTCCTGCTTCTGCGCCTCGCTGCCGTTCGCGAAGAGCAGCGGCTGGGGCAGGCCCACCGGGTAGTTCTGCGGCTTGGCCCGGACGTAGTCGAACTGGCCCTTGCCCGGCGTCAGCTTCTGGTAGGCGATCCACTTCAGACCGGCCTTGACCTGCTCGGGGGTGAGGCCCTTCTTGAAGAAGTAGCCCTCGCCGCCGCCGAGCGTCGCCTTCGCCGAACCGTCCTGGCCGGGCAGCGGGCCCATCGCCCAGTCCTGGAACTTGCCCTGGAACTGGCTGACGATCGCCTGGGTGGCGTCGGGGGCGCCGATGAACATGCCGACCTTGCCCGCGCCGGCGTTGGTCAGCAGGTCGCCCCACTGCAGCAGCTGGCGGCTGCCCATGCTGTTGTCGCCGTACCGCATGTCCTTGAGGTTCTGCAGGACCTGCTTGCCCATCGCGTTGTTGAAGTCGGCCTTCTTGCCGTCCTCGCTCAGCACCTGGCCGCCCTGGGAGTAGAGCAGGGAGGTGAAGTGCCAGCCGCCGGTGTTGCCGGCGCTGTACTCCGAGTAGCCGGCGATGCCGTTGCCCAGGGCGGAGATCTTCTTGGCCGCCTCCCGGACCTCCGCCCAGGTCTTGGGCGGGTTGTTCACGTCGAGGCCGGCCCGCTGGAACAGCACCTTGTTGTAGACCAGGCCCATCGAGTAGTTCTTCACCGGAACGGCGTAGAGCTTGCCGCCGTCGGTGAAGACCCCCTTGAGCGCCGGGTCGACGCTGTCCCAGGTCGGGACCGTGTCCTTGTTGGCGTACTCGGTGATGTCCATGGCCTGACCGGAGTCGAGCACCTGCTGGAGATCGGTCATGTACCCGTAGAACACGTCGGTCACGGTGCCGCCGGCGAGGCGGGCGGTGAAGTCCGGCGGGTTGTTGCACTGCTCGCCGACGCTGACGCTCTTGATGACGATGTTCGGGTTCTGCCGCTGGAACTCGGCTACGTCGTCGTTCCAGTTCTTCAGCAGCTCTTTCTGGGAGCCGACCGGCTGGCAGTCGACGGTGATGGTGACCTTGCCGCTGGCGTCCTTCGCCGCGTCGTCGCTCTTCGTGGAGCAAGCCGCCAGGCTGAGCCCCAGGCCGGCCACGAGCGCTATCGCCGCAGCCTTCCGGTACTGCGGTACGGACATCTGTCCATCCCTTCGGGGAACGGGTGTATCCATGGCCTTCGCTTGATCTGCCGTGATCGCCATGCCCGGCGTCGGGGCCGGGTGTGAGTGGAGTCACTGTAGCGAGGCGGACTCATTGCAGCAAGGTTGCGACTGTGCGTTGAAAGGACGTGACTTCGTAACGACAGATGTTGACAGGCTCGCGGGACAGGGCCGGTTCTCGGCGTTCGTCGCTTCGGTCCGAACCGGCCGGCAACGACGAAACGGCCGCCGACCGCAGGCAGCGGTCGACGGCCGGAAAGGCGGGTCCGGAGCGGTGGCGTCAGTCGACGCCCGGCGGGGTGGTCAGCGGCCGGGGGCGGGCGCGGTGGAGCCGCGGACCACCAGCTCGGGCTCGAACAGCAACTCGTCGTGCAGCACGCCGGCTCCCTCGATCTGGGTGACCAGCAGGTCCACGGCGGCCTGCCCCATCGTCTCGATCGGCTGCCGCACCGTGGTCAACGGCGGATCGGTGCAGGTCATGAACGCGGAGTCGTCGAAGCCCACCACGGACACGTCGGCCGGCACCGCACAGCCGAGCCGCCGCGCCGCGCGGATGGTGCCCAGGGCCAGCACGTCGCTGGCGCAGATGATGCCGGTGACACCCCGCTCGATCAGCTTGGTCGCCGCGACCCGCGCTCCCTCCATCGAGAAGCTGGACCGCTCCACGTACGAGCTGTCGTCGGCCCAGCCCGCGGCCTGGATCATCGCGGCCAGCTTGCGTCGGGAGGGGACGTGCCCCTCCGGGCCGAGCACCATGCCGATCCGGTCGTGCCCGAGCGAGCGCAGGTGCCCGTACGCCTGCTCCACCGCCACCGCGTCGTCGGTCGAGACCCGGGGGAAGCCCAGTTCGTCGACGCCCGCGTTGACCAGCACCACGGGCAGGCCCCGGTCGGTCAGCCGGCGGTAGTGCTCGTGCGTGGCGTCGGCGAGGGCGTACGAGCCGCCCGCGAAGATCACCCCGGACACCTGGTGGTCGAGGAGCATCTCGACGTAGTCCGACTCGGAGACCCCGCCGATCGTGCGGGCGCAGAGCGCGGGGGTGAAGCCCCGCTGCGCGAGGGAGCCGGTCACGACCTCGGCCAGCGCCGGGAAGATCGGATTCTGCAGCTCGGGCAGGACCAGGCCGACCAGCCGGGCCCGCTCGCCGCGCAGCTTGGTCGGGCGCTCGTAGCCGAGCACGTCGAGCGCGGTCAGCACCGCGGTCCGGGTCGCCTCGGACACGCCCCCGCGCCCGTTGAGCACCCGGCTCACGGTCGCCTCGCTGACGCCCGCCTTGCGGGCCACCTCCGTCAACCGCTTCGTCACGGCGGCAATCGTACGTCGTGTTCTTGCAAGAAATGAACAAGGCCCTGACGGCGGGCAGCCTGGCCGGGCCCGCCGCGTGTCCGCCGGACGGCCGTCGCAGGCGTTGTCACGCCTCGCAAGATTCGAACAAACAGGCGCTTGAATATCGACAAATCCCGGGAATAGCATGAAGCACCTTGTCGGCGGGCGCGTCCCCTCCGCGCCGACGCCACCACCGTCTCCCCCGTCCCGGTGAAAGTGGGTAGTCCGAATGCAGCGGAGCGTGGAAGGCGCGGCGGGCCGGCGCCCGGCCGTGCCGATCGCCAGGATCCTCGCGGCGGCGGCCACCGCCGTCGCGCTGGCCGTACCGACCGGGAGCGCCGCCCTGGCGGCCGGCCCCGCCGGCCCGACCCCGGTGGTCACCCGGGCCGGCCTCGACCCGGCGCTGGTCGCCGGCCGGGGCGCCACCGTGGACTTCGTCGAGCAGGAGGCCGAGCAGGCCCGGACCACCGGCACGGTGATCGGCCCGGACCGGGCCGCCTACACCCTCGCCGGCGAGGCGTCCGGGCGGCAGGCCGTCCGCCTCTCCCCCGGCCAGTACGTCGAGTTCACCCTTCCCAGGGCGACCAACGCGCTCACCGTCCGGTACAGCATCCCCGATGCGCCCGGCGGCGGCGGGATCACCGCGCCGCTGCGCGTCGCCGTCGGCCGCGGACCGGCCCGCACCATGACGCTCACCTCGCAGTACGCCTGGCTCTACAACCAGTACCCGTTCACCAACGACCCCGACGCCGACCTGCTCCACCCCGACTGGTGGATCACCGAGTGCTCCTGCGTACCGGCGGCCACCACGCCCGCGCCGACCATCACCAAGCCGTTCCGGCCGCACCACTTCTACGACGAGCAGCGGCTGCTGCTGGGCCGCACCCACCGGGCCGGCGAGGTGGTGCGGTTGACCGCGCCGACCGGCACGGCCGCGGCGTGGACCGTGATCGACCTGCTCGACGCGCACCTCGTCGCCCCGCCCCGGGTGCTGCCCCGCGCGGTGAACGTGCTGGCCTTCGGCGCCGACCCGACCGGCCGGCGGGAGTCCGCCGACGCCTTCGACCGGGCCGTCGCGTACGCCCGCCGGGTGGACCGCACGCTGTACCTGCCGCCGGGGACCTACCAGGTGAACCGGCACATCACCGTCGACGACGTGACCATCGTGGGCGCCGGCAGCTGGTACACCGTCGTCAAGGGACGCGAGGTCGCCCTGGACGCCCCGGCCCCCGACGGCTCGGTGCACACCGGCGTCGGCTTCTACGGCCGCGACGCCGCCGACGGCGGCAGCAGCGACGTCCACCTCTCCGGCTTCGCCGTCGAGGGCGACGTGCGCGAACGCATCGACACCGACCAGGTCAACGCCGTCGGCGGGGCGCTCAACCACTCCACCGTCGACGGCCTCTACCTGCACCACACCAAGGTCGGCCTGTGGTTCGACGGCCCGATGACCGACCTGCGCGTCACCAACACGGTCATCGCCGACCAGATCGCCGACGGGCTCAACTTCCACACCGGCGTCACCCACTCCTCGATCTCGAACAGCTTCATCCGCAACACCGGTGACGACGCGCTGGCCATGTGGTCGGAGCGGACCGGCAACGCCGACAACACCTTCGACCACAACACGGTGCAGTCCCCGGTCCTGGCCAACGGCATCGCCCTCTACGGCGGCACCGACCTCACCGTCTCGCACAACCTGATCGCCGACCCGGTCCGTGAAGGCAGCGCCATCCAGGTCGGCTCCCGGTTCGGCGCCGAGCCGTTCACCGGCCAGCTCCGGATCACCGGCAACACCACGGTCCGGGCCGGCACCTACGACCTGAACTGGAACATCGGCCTCGGCGCGATCTGGTTCTACGCCCTGGACCGCAGCATCGACGCCGACATCCAGGTGGTCGGCGACCGCTACCTCGACAACACCTACAACGCGATCATGCTGGTCAGCGACTGGCCGGTGAAGGACGCTGTATCGATCAGCAACGTCCACTTCCGCGACATCCAGGTCGACGGCACCGGCACCTCGGTGGTGAGCGCCCGGACCGCCGGCTTCGCGTCCTTCGCCGACGTGGACGCGCGCAACGTCGGCGCGGTCGGGGTGAACAACTGCGGGTCGTTCCACTTCACCCCGGCCGGGTCGGAGTTCGGCCTCACCGACCTCGGCGGCAACGACGGCGGCTGGCTCGCCCCCTGGCTGCTGCCGAACACCATCACCTGCGACGACCGCCCGCCGGTGGTGCCGCCGCCGGCGCCGACGCCGTGGTGACGTGATCAGTTCCGGAGCGGCCCGGCGGGCAGGATGCCCCGCCGGGCCGCAATCCATGAGCTGAAGGCGGGCTCAGTCGCGCAGCGCCGCCTGTACGACGAGGGCGAAGCCCGGCACGTTGTCGACCATGATGTTGTGTCCGCAGTCGGGGACCGCCACCACGTCGACGCCTGCGCCGGCCAGTCGGTCGGCGTCGAACCGTGGCCCGTCGGCCGCCGGATACAGGAACGTCCGAGGTATCGGCAGCTTTTCCAGGCTTTCGCGCGTCGCGGCCTCGGTGCCGCACAGCAGGTTGATCGCACTGCGATATAGGGCCTGTGGCCCGGCCAGGCGCATCGTGGCTGCCCATTCCGGGCCGACGAACTCGAGCGTCTCGTCCCAGCCACGGTCCAGGAATTCCTTCTCGGTGTGGTAGACCCCGATGCCCGAGCTGCCCGGTCGCTTGACGGTGGGCAGCTCACGCACCGGGTCGAGGGGCGCGTCGACCAGAACGAGCCGGCGCACCAGCCAGGGGTGCCGTGCGGCCAGGGTGATCGCCACCGCGCCGCCCATGCTGTGTGCGACCACGTCGGCGCCGCTCACCTGAGCCTGTTGGAGCGCGCGGGCCAGGACGTCGGCGTGCATCTGCAGGGTGTAGGCGGCGTCCTGCGGGCGGTCGCTGATTCCGAACCCCAGCAAGTCGACCATCAGGGAGCGATGGCCGGCCAGGGCCGGGTGCGCCACCGCGGCAGCGTAGTAGGGCGTGGAGCTTGCGCCGAGGCCGTGGAGGTAGACACGGGTGGGCTCGGCGCCGGGGATCTCGACCCAGCGCACGCGGGAACCGTCGGGAAGTACCTGAGCGCTCTGCATGATCGGCACAATACCTCGGGTCCGAGGTATCTCGGCAAGGGGGTATTATCTCGATCATGCTGGAGCTCGCGATCCTCGGCTTCCTTCAGGACGGACCGTTGCACGGCTACGACCTGCGCAAACGCGTCGCTGCCCTGACCGGGCACGTCCGCCCCATCGCGGACGGCACGCTCTATCCCCTGCTCAAGCGGATGGAAGCGGCCGGCCTGCTGTCCCGGGAACTGCAGCCCGGTCAGGTGGCCGCACCCCGGCACATGCTGTCGTTGACCGAGGCGGGCGCCAAGGTGCTGCACGACCGGCTACGCGAACCCGACGAGCTGTTCATTACCGACGAGAATCGGTGGTTCACCATGCTCGCCTTCCTGCGCCACCTCGACGACCCGGCCGCGCAGGCCGCCGTGCTGCGGCGCAGGCTGCACTTCCTCACCCAGCCGGCCAGCTTCTTCTGGGACGGCGACCGGCCGCTGCGTGCCGCCGACTTCGACGACGCCTTCCGGCAGGGACTGTTCACGATCGCGACCGCGACAACGCATGCCGAGCTGAAATGGCTCCGCCAGACACTGGCCGCCCTGGAGCAGGCTTCCTGACGCTTGCCGCGGCCGGCCCGACAGCTACACGGTGCGGCTCGGGTCAGCTGGTCAGCCAGCGGTGGATGCAGGTGAGCAGGTCCTCCGCGTCGACCGGCTTCGTGACGTAGTCGCTGGCGCCGGAGGAGAGGCTCTTCTCCCGGTCCCCGCGCATCGCCTTCGCGGTCACCGCGATGATCGGCAGGTCCGCGTAGCGGGGCATGGCGCGGATCGCGGCGGTGGCCGCGTACCCGTCCATCTCAGGCATCATGACGTCCATCAGCACGAGGTCGATGTCGTCGTGCCGCATCAGCGTCTCGACGCCCTTGCGGCCGTTCTCCGCGTAGACCACGTCCATGCCGTGCAGTTCGAGGATGTTGGTCAGGGCGAAGACGTTGCGGGCGTCGTCGTCCACGACCAGCACCTTGCGGCCGGACAGCTCGCGGGCGACCGGGTCGCCGACCGGGCTGCGGTCGCCGGCCGGGGCCGGGAACGACGGCACCCGCTCCGGGGCGTCCGCCGTCAGGTGCAGCACGATGCGCTCCCGCAGCTCGTCGAGGCTGCCGAGCAGTTCCAGCGGGCGGTCCGCGGCCATCCCCTGGAGCAGGGTGTCCTGCCCGCCCGCGAGCGGCTGCCCGTGGTACGCCAGCACCGGCAGGCCCCGCAGGCCGGGGTGCTCGTGCAGCGCCTTGAGCAGCGCCGTGCCGTGCTCGTCGGCCGGGTCGAGCTGCACCACGAGCAGGTGGTGGCGGTGCCGGGCCAGCGTGCCGACCGCCGACTCGACGTCCACCGCGGTGGTCACCTCGACCGGGCCGCCGGTCTCCGTGGCCACACCGCGGACCAGGAGCGTGAGCAGCCCCTTCTCGTGCGGCTCGAGCACCAGCACCCGCCGCTGCTGCTGCTCGACCCAGCGCTGGGCCTCCGACTCGACGGGAGCCGCCGTCGCCGCGGCCGGGAGGCCGGCGCTGCTGTCGGGCAGCGACGCGGTGGCCGTGGCGGGCAGGTAGAGGGTGAAGGTGCTGCCCTGGCCGAGGACGCTCTTCGCGGTGATCTGGCCGCCGAGCAGCCGGGCGATCTCCCGGCTGATGGACAGGCCCAGGCCGGTGCCGCCGTACCGCCGGCTGGTGGTGCCGTCGGCCTGCTGGAACGCGTCGAAGATGGCGGTCAGGTGCTGCTCGGCGATGCCGATTCCGGTGTCGACGACCCGGAACGCGATGACCGTCTCCGCCGGCGGCATGTCGGCCGGCAACTCGTCCGGGCGGGCCCGCTCGATGCGCAGCTGGACCCGGCCCTTCTCGGTGAACTTGACCGCGTTGGAGACCAGGTTGCGCAGCACCTGCCGCAGCCGCTGCTCGTCGGTGTGCAGCCGGGCCGGCACGTCGGGGCCGGTGACCAGGTCCAGCTCCAGCCCGCGCGGCGTGGTGAGCGGGCGGAACGTGGCGTCGACGTAGTCGCGCAGCGTGGACAGCTCGAACGTCTCCGGGTTGATGTCCATCTTGCCGGCCTCGACCTTGGACAGGTCGAGGATGTCGTTGATGAGCTGGAGCAGGTCGGCGCCGGCCGAGTGGATGACCGTGGCGTACTCGACCTGCTTCGGGGTGAGGTTGCGGTTGGGGTTCTGGGCCAGCAACTGGGCGAGGATGAGCAGCGAGTTCAGCGGCGTACGCAGCTCGTGGCTCATGTTGGCCAGGAACTCCGACTTGTACTTCGAGGCCAGCGCGAGCTGCTGGGCGCGGGTCTCCAGCTCCTGGCGGGCCTGCTCGATCTCGGAGTTCTTCGTCTCGATGTCGTGGTTCTGGCGGGCCAGCAGGGCGGCCTTCTCCTCCAGCTCGGCGTTGGAGCTCTGGAGTTCCTCGGAGCGGGCCTGCAACTCCTCCGAGCGGGCCCGGAGCTCGGCCGCCAGCCGCTGCGACTCGGTCAGCAGCACGTCGGTGCGGGCGTTGGCGACGATGGTGTTGACGTTGACGCCGATGGTCTCGGTGAGCTGGTCGAGGAAGTCGCGCTGGATCTCGGTGAACCGGTTCATGCCGGCCAGCTCGATGACGCCGAGGACCTGGTCCTCGAAGAGGATCGGCAGCACCACCAGGTGCAGCGGCACGGCCGCGCCCAGGCTCGACGAGACGGTGACGTAGTCGGCGGGCACGGCGTCCACCACGATGGCCCGCTTGCTGAGCGCGGCCTGCCCGACCAGCGAGTCGCCGAGGGCGTACCGGCGGCGGGTGGCGTCGTGGCCGTAGCCGCCGACCACCCGCAGGCCCCGGCCGTCGGCGGCCTCGTCGACCAACAGGAACGTGCCGAGCTGCGCGGAGACCAGCGGGGCAAGCTCGTTCATCACCAGCCCGGCCACCACCTCCAGGTCCCGGTGGCCCTGCATGAGGCCGGAGATGCGGGCCAGGTTGGTCTTGAGCCAGTCCTGTTCCTGGTTGGTCCGGGTGGTCTCGCGCAGCGACTCCACCATGGAGTTGATGTTGTCCTTCAGCTCGGAGACCTCGCCGGAGGCGTCGACCGTGATCGAGCGGGTCAGGTCGCCGGTGGCGACCGCGCTGGTCACCTCGGCGATGGCGCGCACCTGCCGGGTCAGGTTCCCGGCCAGCTCGTTGACGTTCTCGGTGAGCCGCTTCCAGGTGCCGGAGACGCCCTCCACCTCGGCCTGGCCGCCGAGGCGGCCCTCGCTGCCGACCTCCCGCGCGACCCGGGTGACCTCGGCCGCGAAGCTGGAGAGCTGGTCGACCATCGTGTTGATGGTGGTCTTGAGCTCCAGGATCTCGCCGCGGGCGTCCACGTCGATCTTCTTGGTCAGGTCGCCCTGCGCCACGGCGGTGGTCACCTGGGCGATGTTGCGCACCTGGCCGGTGAGGTTGTTCGCCATGGAGTTGACGTTGTCGGTCAGGTCCTTCCAGGTGCCGGCCACGTTCGGCACCCGGGCCTGGCCGCCGAGCTGCCCCTCGGTGCCGACCTCGCGGGCCACCCGGGTGACCTCGTCGGCGAACGCGCTGAGCGTGCCGACCATCGTGTTGATGGTCTGGGCGAGCACGGCGACCTCGCCCTTGGCCTCGACGGTGATCTGCCGGCTCAGGTCGCCCTGGGCGACCGCGGTGGCGACCAGCGCGATGGAGCGCACCTGGTTGGTCAGGTTGTTCGCCATCTCGTTGACGTTGTCGGTCAGGTCCTTCCAGGTGCCGGCCACGTTGGAGACCCGGGCCTGGCCGCCGAGCCGGCCCTCGGTGCCCACCTCGCGGGCCACCCGGGTGACCTCGTCGGCGAACGCGGAGAGCTGGTCGACCATCGTGTTGATGGTCTCCTTCAGGGCGAGGATCTCGCCCCGGGCGTCCACCCGGATCTTCTGCGTCAGGTCGCCCTTGGCGACCGCGGTGGTGACCTCGGCGATGCTGCGGACCTGGGCGGTGAGGTTGTCCGCCATGACGTTCACCGACTCGGTGAGGTCCTTCCAGGTGCCCGAGACGCCCTTGACGTCGGCCTGGCCGCCGAGGCGGCCCTCGGTGCCGACCTCACGGGCCACCCGGGTGACCTCGTCGGCGAACGAGGATAGCTGGTCCACCATCGTGTTGATGGTGTTCTTCAGCTCCAGGATCTCGCCGTGCGCGGTGACGGTGATCTTCTGCGAGAGGTCGCCCCGGGCCACCGCGGTGGCCACCTGGGCGATGCTGCGCACCTGGTCGGTGAGGTTGACCGCCATCGAGTTCACCGAGTCGGTCAGGTCGCGCCAGGTGCCGGCGACGCCGCTGACCTGGGCCTGACCGCCGAGCCGGCCGTCGGTGCCGACCTCCCGGGCCACCCGGGTCACTTCGTCGGCGAACGAGGAGAGCTGGTCGACCATCGTGTTGATGGTGCTCTTGAGCTCGAGGATCTCGCCCCGGGCGTCGACGGTGATCTTCTGCGACAGGTCGCCCCGGGCCACCGCCGTGGTCACCTGGGCGATGTTGCGGACCTGGCTGGTCAGGTTGCCGGCCATGAAGTTCACCGAGTCGGTGAGGTCCCGCCAGGTGCCGGCCACGCCGGGCACCTCGGCCTGACCGCCCAGCCGGCCCTCGCTGCCGACCTCCCGGGCCACCCGGGTCACCTCGTCGGCGAACGAGGAGAGCTGGTCGACCATCGTGTTGATGGTGACCTTGAGCTCCAGGATCTCGCCGCGCACGTCGACGGTGATCTTCTGCGACAGGTCGCCGCGGGCCACCGCCGTGGCCACCTCGGCGATGTCGCGGACCTGGTCGGTCAGGTTGCCGGCCATCGCGTTCACCGAGTCGGTGAGGTCCTTCCAGGTGCCGGAGACGCCGGGCACGTCGGCCTGGCCGCCGAGCTGCCCTTCGGTGCCGACCTCCCGGGCCACCCGGGTGACCTCGGAGGTGAACAGGGAGAGCTGGTCGACCATGCCGTTGAAGACGGTGGCGATCTCGCCGAGCAGCCCGTCGGCGTCCTCCGGCAGGCGGGTGCCGAAGTCGCCGTCCCGGACCGCGGTGAGACCGGCCAGCAGCTGGCGGAGGTCCGGGTCGGCCACCGGGGCGCCGGCCGCCGGAGTCGTGTCGCGTCGCCGCGGGATCGTCTGATCGACCACCACTACCGCCTCTGTGCCAGCCGAGCGGCGGATGGCCCTCGGCAACGATTGCAACCGCGCAAGTATGCACCGCCCTGCCCCGCCCCGCCGGGCAGGCGGGGCGGGGCAGGTTGGAGCGCAAGACGCACCGCCACCGAGGGGAGTCGGTGGCGGTGCGCAGGCCCGGGGCGAGGCGGCAGCGCTCGCGTGTGCCGGGAAGGACTCGGGCGGGTGTGCCGCCCGGCCGGATCAGGCCTCGGTGAGCTGGCCGCGCAGCTTGGTCAGCGCGCGGGCGAGCAGCCGGGACACGTGCATCTGGGACACGCCGACCCGGGCGGCGATCTCGCTCTGGGTCAGGTTGCCGTAGAAGCGCAGGGTGAGGATCTTCTGCTCGCGCTCGTCGAGGGTGGCGAGCGCCGGGCCCAGCGAGGCGCGCAGCTCGGCCAGCTCGTACTCGTTGTCCTCGGTGCCCAGGGTGTCGCCCAACTCGGTGGCGCTGTCGCCGTCGCCGATCGGGGTGGAGAGCGAGACGGCGTTGTAGGCGCGGGCGCCCTCCAGGCCCTCGAGCACCTCCTCCTCGGTGAGGTCGAGGTGGGTGGCGATGTCGGCCACGGTCGGGGCCCGGTTGAGGCTCTGGGTCAGGGTGCTGTTCGCCTCGGAGATGCGCAGCCGCAGCTCCTGGAGGCGGCGCGGGACCCGGATGTTCCAGGTGCGGTCGCGGAAGTGCCGCTTGATCTCGCCGAGGATGGTCGGGATGGCGAAGCCGGCGAAGTCCACGCCCCGGGAGGCGTCGAACCGGTCCACCGCCTTGATCAGGCCGAGGGCCGCGGTCTGGGCCAGGTCGCCGGCCGGCTCGCCGCGGCCGCTGTAGCGGGCGGCGAGGTGGTTGGCGAGCGGCAGCCACGCCTCGATGACCTGGTTCCGCAGCGCCGGCCGCTCCGGGTGGCCCTCGGGCAGCGCGGACAGGGCGCCGATCAGCTCGCTGGCGCGGGTCTCCTCGCCGGTCACCGCCGCGCGGTGCACCTCGCTGGTCGTCGTCGGCGCGATGGTCGTCGTGGTCATGCTGGCCTTCCTGTCCTGAGGAGAACGGGTGCCTCCCAGCACCGGTCGTGCCAGCCACCCTAGACCAAAGGTTGCCGCGTAATCAACCGAACGGACGATGGATGTTTCGCCCAACATCTGACAAATACGCCGTGACCCGAGCCATTTCCGACCATCAGCGGTGCAGCAGCGGCCGGTAGTCGGCGGCGGTGAGCGGCAACGCGGACAGGTTGCCGTCGGCCCTCGGCACCTCCAACGGCTGCCCGTCCCGGCGGAACGCGACGCTGTCCACGTCGGGGCGCTGGGTCAGCGTGCAGACGATCTGCCCGAAGGCGAGGACCTCGTCGTTGCGGCCGGTCTCCTCGCCGACCTGCCGCACGTCGACGGTGGCCACGGTGCCGGTCAGGGTGGCCCCGGCCACCGCGACCGTGCCCGGCAGGGCGGTGGCCAGCCCGCGGTCCCGCTCCGCGCCGTCCGGCCCGGCCAGCAGGTGTTGCAGGTGGCCGTCCACGCCGGGCAGGTCGTCGACCCGGCGGGCCACCGCCGCCAGCCCGTCGTCCCGGACGAAGCAGAGCGGCTCGTCCACCCGTCCGTCCGGGTCGGCGGTCGCCGTGCCCGCCGGGGTCGGAAAGCCGCCGGCCGGGGGCCGCACCCGGCGGGGCTCGTCGTCGACCGGCACCCCGCAGCCGCCGACCAGCGCCGCGGCGAGCAACGCCGGGAGCAACCGGCGGCTCATCCGCCGGCCCCCGGCAGCTCGACCCGGAATCGGGCACCCCGGTCCCGGTCCACCACGGCCGCGTGCCCGCCGTGCGCGGCGGCGTGCTGGGCCACCAGGGCGAGCCCGAGGCCGGTGCCGTCGGTGCCGGCCCGGGCGTGCGCGGCCCGGCCGCGGACGAAGCGGTCGAAGATGACCTCCCGGTCGGCCGCCGGCACGCCCGGCCCGTCGTCGTCGACGTCGAGCACGCCGATCCCGTCGCGCATCCCGAGGCGTACGGCGACCGGGCCGCCGCCGTAGCGCACGGCGTTGTCGAGCAGGTTCAGCAGGATCTGCTCGACCCGGCGCCGGTCCACCCGCCACCGGCCCGGGGTGCCCTCGGCCACCTCGACCAGGCTCTCCGGCAGCGACCGTTCCCGGCAGGCGGCGCGGGCCAGCGCGGCCACGTCGACCGTGTCGCGGTGGGCGGGCTGCTCGGTGCGGGCCAGCTGGATCAGGTCGTCCACCAGGCGCTGGAACCGGGTCACCTCATCGGCGACCAGCCCCGCCGCGGTGGCGGTGCGCTCGTCCTGATGCTCCCGACGGCGGGTCAGCACGCTCGCGGCGGCGGCCAGGGTCTGCAACGGGGAGCGCAGCTCGTGGCTGACGTCGGCGGCGAACCGGCGGTCCCGCTCGATCCGCCGCACCAGCTGGTCGACCATGTGGTTGAACGAGGTGGAGAGCCGGGTGAGGTCCGGGTCGGTGGTGGGGTCGAGCCGCGTGGCGAAGTCGCCGGCGGCGATCCGCTCGGCGGCGTCGGCGACCGCGGTGAGCGGCCGGACGCTGTGCCGGGTCGCGTACCAGCCGAGGGCGGCGCCGGCCCCGGCGACCATGATGGCCACCGCGGTCAGCGCCAGCCCGACCACCTGGAACGTCTCCTCGACCTCGCGCAACGAGGTCAGCTCGTAGTAGCCCAGCTCGCCGGCGAGCGGGACGCCGACCAGCAGGGTGGGCTGCCCGTCCAGGCGGACCCGTTGCACGGCCGGCTGGCCGGCGGCGACCAGGCGTTGCAGCTCCGCCGGGACGGAGCCGGCGCCGACGTCGGCGGTGCGGGCGTACCAGCCGTCGCGCAGGTGCAGCAGCGGGCGGCGGCTGCTGCCGGTGTCCAGCGAGCGCAACACCGCCACCACGTCCGGGGTCCCGGTGTCCAGTCCGGACCGCACCACCGCGGCGTCGTAGTACGCGGCCCGGACGGCGGTGCGCTCCCGTTCCTCGAGCAGCGAGCGGCGGGTCAGGTCGTACGAGAAGAGGGCCATCACGGCGGCGAGCAGCAACGCGCCGACGGCGAACGCAGCGGTGACCCGGGCGCGCAGTCCGAGACGGGTCATCGCTGGAGCTTGTAACCGAGGCCGCGGAGGGTGACCAGGTGCCGCGGGTTGCCCGGGTCCGGCTCGATCTTCTGCCGCAGCCGGCCCACGTGCACGTCGACCAGCCGCTCGTCGCCGGTCTCGTAGCCCCAGACGCGGCGCAGCAGCTGCTGCCGGGACAGCACCCGCCCGGCGTGCTCGGCCAGCTCGCAGAGCAGCCGGAACTCCGTCCGGGTCACCGCGACGGGCCGGCCGGCGCGGCGGACCTCGCCGGCCTCGGCGCTGATCTCCAGCTCCCCGAAGACCTGGGCGGGAACGGCGGCCGCCACGACCCGGCCGCGCCGGCGCAGGGCCCGCAGCCGGGCGGAGAGCTCCTTGATCGCCACCGGCTTGACCACGTAGTCGTCGGCACCGGCCTCCAAGGCGGCGACGATGTCGTGGGTGTCGTCGCGGGCGCTGACCACCACGATCGGGACGTCGTCGTCGCGGCGCAGCCGGCGGATGCATTCGAACCCGTCGAGGCCGGGCAGCATCAGGTCGACCAGCACGTGGTCGGCCGGGCTGTCCCGCTGCCGGCGCAGCCCCTCCTCCGCGGTCGCCGCCCCGTAGGCGGCGTAGCCCTCCTCCTCCAGGGCGAGCAGCAGCGCGAGCCGGATACGGTCGTCGTCCTCGATCACCAGTACGGCCGTCATATCCGCATCATGACCGGCCGCCCTCAGGTCGCCCAACCGTGTCATCCGTTCCCGGATTTTGTCACGGAACTGTCATACAACCGCGCGACGCCCGCCAAGGCGGCTGCGCAGAGTGGGGCCGGGGCGGACGAGGAGGAACGGTGGACGGCAGCACGCTGGTCGGGGCGCTCGTCGTCGGGCTCGCCGTCGGCGCGCTGGGTCGCCTGGTCGTGCCGGGGCGTACGGCCGCGCCGGTCTGGTTGACCCTCGCGCTCGGGGTGGCCGCCGCGCTGCTCGGCGCGATCGTCGTCGGCGTGGTGGACACCGGTACGGGCGAACCGGCGGTGTGGCCGCTGCTCGTGGAGTCCGGGTTCGCCGCGGTCGCGGTCGTCCTCGCGGTGCTGGCCGCCGGGCGTCCGGCGCCCGGGACGGAACCGCCGCCCCGACCGGGCGCGCGGCGGGAGGAGGGATCGTGACGGTCGTACCGGCCGAGCACCTGATGATGCTCATCTGCGACGGCTGCGGTGACACCGTCACCGGCGCCGGCTGCACCCTGCCGGACGCCGAGGTGGTCTGGACCCTGGTGTTCGAGAACGACTGGGTCGGCTCGGCCTTCGCCTCCGGGCCGCACCACTGCCCGCGATGCAGCGCCCGGGTCACGGTGGACGACGGCGGCCTCGGCGTCGACGACCTGGACGAGGTCGGCGGAGCGCCGGCCGTCCCCGAGGCCGACCCGGCCGAGCAGGTACGCCGGGCGTTGGCCGAGGCGGTCACGGTGGGCGACCGGGTGCTGGTCGACCTCGCGGCCGTTGAGGTGATCGACTCGGCCGGGCTCGGGCTGCTGGTCCGCGCCCACCAGGAGACCCGGCGCGACGGCCGGCGGCTGTGCCTGGTGGCGCCGTCGCGGTTCGTGCTCACCGTGCTGCACACCATGCGGCTGGACGGGGTCTTCGCGGTCTTCGACAGCCGTGTCCGGGCGCTGAGCGGGTCGGCCGGGGCGGCGCCGCCGATGGAGGATGGCGCACGAACAGAAGGAGCAGCTACTAGTGGTTGCTTTCCTTTCTAGAGCTGTCCATAATCGACTGTTGTGGGCAGTGTCTATCGGATTGGCGAGTTCGCCAAGCGGGTGGGCCGTTCGGTGAGCACGGTGCGCCGGTGGGAGGCGGAGGGCCGGATCACGGCCCGTCGTCTGCCGTCAGGTCAGCGGTACTTCGACGATTCGGATGTGCGCCGGGTGCTGCAGCCGGGCTTCGACGTCGACCGGCGGAAGGTTGTGGTGTACTGCCGGGTGTCGTTGCCGGGTCAGAAGGCCGACTTGGCCTCGCAGGTGGCGGCGATGCAACAGTTCTGCCTCGCTCGCGGTCTGGCGGTGGATGAGTGGATCAGCGAGGTCGGTGGCGGGATGAACCTTCGCCGCAAGAAATTCCTGGCGTTGATGGACGCCGTCGACCGGGGTGAGGTCGCCACGCTGGTGGTGGCGCACAAGGACCGGTTGGCCCGGTTCGGGTTCGACTTGCTGGAGCATCTGGCGGCGCGCGGCGGCTGCGAGATCGTCGTGGCCAACCAGGAGTCCCTGTCCCCCCAGCAGGAGATGGTCGAGGACCTCCTGGCCGTCGTGCACACCTTCTCGTGCCGACTGCATGGTTTGCGCCGCTACGAGAAGGAGTTGAAGAGGGCGGACTTGACCGTGGAGGGTGACCGGTGAAGGCCACCCGGATCGCCTACTCGGCCCGACTGAACCCGGGCAAGTACGCCGCCTTGGTGGAGCAGGCCCGCCGGTTGGGCCGGGTGCGCAGCGAGGTGTGGCAGCGCTACGGCTCGATCGCCGGGGTCGGGTCTGGGTTGACAGACCGGCAGGTGCGCGACCGGTGGCTGACCGACGGCACGCACACGTTGTTTGGTGTGCTGGCGAATGCCTGGAAGGAAACCGTCCGCGACGCCATGGCCGACATCGCCGCGAACCTGGCGGCGGCCAAGGTCGACGTCCGGCGGGCGATCAACCGACGCACCAACGATCCGGCCGAATGTAGGCGGATGTTCACGGCGCTGAAGGCCGACCAATGGGCTGACGATCCGTTCCTGGCCCGGCAGATGCGCAAGCATTGGCGGCGGGGTCGCAACCGCACGCACGATCAGATCGTGGTGCGCGCCGACAAGTACAACACCGCCGCCGATGGGCGGGGACGGCTGTGGCTGGCGATTCCCGGCCTTAGACCCCGCAAGTTGGTCAAAATCCCGCTGTCCACGACCGTGGCCCCGACCGGGACGCTGCGGCTGATCGTGCGCGGCGGCCGGGTCGAGGTGCACTACCAGATCGACGCGGGGCAGATGCGGTCGTCGCAGCGGCCGTGCGGCGAGGCGACGATCGGCGTGGACAAGGGCTACACCGAAGCCCTGACCGACTCGGACGGCGAGCCCCACGGTGCAGGGCTCGGCGGGCTGCTGTCCAGTGAGTCGGACCGGTTGAAGGAACGCAACCGGCGCCGGGCGAAGCTACGCTCGATCGCGAACACCGCCGGTCTGCGTGGCGACCACGCGAAAGCGCACCGAATCAAGGCCAACAACCTCGGCACGATCAAGCGGGACCGGCAGGCCGCCCGACATCGGGCGCGGGTGCGCACGGAAATCTTCACCGCGGTGCACGAGGTCGTGGACAAGGCCGCCACCGTGATCGCCGAGGATCTCACCAAACGCTTCACCGGCCGCAAAAACCTTCTCAAGAACGTCAACCGGCGTCTCGCCGCGTGGACCAAAGGAGTCACCGCCGAGGCCCTCAAGAACGTGTC